>JAHYJH010000187.1 GCA_019429185.1 Vicingaceae bacterium | reverse complement strand
ACCACCCTAAAAATAAAAAAACAACCTTTTACAAAAAAATCCGTAGTACACAAACTGGAAATTAAAAATTACCAATATGCTTTAAATAAAGGAAGTTCGGGTTAATTAGCTGCAACTTGGGTTAAACTTCTTTTTTTTCAATTGTCTGACTTCCAACAATAATATCGTTTAATGATAATTTGAAATCTACATACGAATTTTTTGTGAGATTCATTTGCTCTATAATTGTTTTATAAGAAACCGTTGTGGTGTTGTAAATAACTTCATTCGCATTATAAATTTCAACTAAATCGGGCAGCTGATGGAGTTTTCCGGTATAAAAACCTTCATCTTCTTTTGTGGAAACATTGTTTTCTTTAACAGCTATGATATTACAATCATTTCTTTTTAATTTAGAAAAGTTGTTAGAAATTTTTTCAATAAAACGATTGTTTCCAACAATAATGGTTGTGTTGTATTTTTTTTTTCTGAGCTTTAAGTAATTAAAATAGTTCAATAATATTCGGCTAAATGGAATAAAAACTAACACACCAACCATAATACTACTAATGTATTTATTTGAAAATGATGAAGATGTTGGGAAAAGACTGTTGAAACCAAAAAAAAGAACACAACCTAAAGTTAAACCAACAAGTGTTCGGTTAATGCTCACAGCTTTTGAATAACCACCACTAAATGTTAATCCTAAAAGAAACGAAAAGATAACTGTTAGCACATTTAAAACGCCATAATCAACTGAAAATTCAATTTGGTTGGGAAATCCTAAAAAAGGTTTTAAAAAGTTTAAAATAACCAGAGAAACTAAGATAAATAGTGCATCAATAAGTGGAAGTTTTATGGTATTGAAAAATCGCATTAAAATAGCCAATGAAGCACGCAAATAAATAGCAACAGTTATAAAAAAAGAAAAAGCGTAGGCATTTTTAGCAAAGTGTTTTTTAGAAAAAATTATCATTGCATTATAAAATACAAACACATAATTAATACTTCCTTTTTTTGTACTCTCCCCTTTGTAGTGAATAATTTTTGTTTCTGGAAAGTAATAGTTTTTATATCCAGCAAGCTGTATTCGGTATGATAAATCAATGTCTTCTCCATACATAAAAAATGCTTCATCCAAATAGCCAGTTGTTTCTAACACGCTTTTTCGCATCCACATAAAAGCTCCCGAAAGAACATCTATTTCATTAATTTCATCCTTGTTTAAATAGCCTAAATGATAGTTTGAAAATCGTTTAGATGTAGGGAAAAGAGCTGAAAATCCAAAAATTTTATAAAATGAAACAGATGGAGTAGGTAGTCCTCTTTTAGATTCTGGCAGAAAAACTCCGTTTCCATCAACCATTTTCACGCCCAAACCACCTAATTTTGGATGAGCATCCGAAAATGTTATGCATTTTTGAAAAGTATCTTCTTCAACAACTGTGTCGGGGTTAAGTAATAACACATATTCTCCTTTAGCTTGAGCAATTGCTTGGTTGTTTGCTTTAGAAAAACCTACATTATTTTTGTTTAGGATACATTTTACCGAA
Organism: Vicingaceae bacterium; assembly: GCA_019429185.1. GTDB lineage: Bacteria > Bacteroidota > Bacteroidia > Flavobacteriales_E > Vicingaceae > BRH-c54. The sequence goes on along the minus strand of JAHYJH010000187.1, from coordinate 2,128 downwards.
GGAAATTTCTTCTTTACCATTTCCATTGAGTTGTCTGAAGAATTATTATCCACAACAAATATTTCTGCATCAATAGTTTCTATTGCTTTAAAAACAGATGTTAAACATTGCTCTAAAAAAAAGCGAACATTGTAATTTACTATGATGATGGAAAGTTTCAATATATGGGTTTAAAGTTTGAGGTTTAGGAGTTTACAGTTTCTAACTAATTACTAACACCTAATTCCTAACCCCTATTTTATCTCATTAAAAGTGTATTTTCAAAAGGTACTCTGTTTAAGATGGAACGTCCTAAGGTAAGCTCATCTGTATATTCCAATTCATCTCCAACTCCAATTCCTCGGGCAATAGTTGTTAGTTTAACGGGTAAGTGCTGCAACTTTTTAAAAACATAAAAATTGGTCGCATCTCCTTCCATAGTAGCACTTAGGGCTAAAATTAATTCTTCGGTTTTTTCTTGTTCAACTCTGGCAAAAAGTTCATTTAGTTTTATGTCGTTCGGACCAATTCCTTCCATTGGAGAGATAATTCCTCCTAACACATGATATTTTCCTTTAAATTGATTGGTGTTTTCAATTGCATATACATCTAACACATTTTCAACCACACAAATACTATTTGTTGTTCTGTTTGGATTAATGCAAATGGAGCAATAATCTGTGTCGGTAATGGTAAAACAACTTTTGCAATAATTTATTTGTTGAGGTAAAACAGAAAAAGCATCACCAAAAGCGGTTACTTCTTCGTTTGTTCTGTTTAGCAGATGAAGCACCAACCGAACAGCTGTTTTCTTGCCAATTCCAGGCAGGGAAGAAAGTTGTTCAACAGCTTGATTAAAAGAAGGGGAGGATATTTCGTTCATAATAGTTTGTATGAATTTTTCAAATTTAATAGCAAATATACTCAACACACATAGGTTTTTGTTTTTTTACTGTGTCAAATAAAAAATTCCATTATTTTTTAAGATGCTTTTTTAATGAATTAATATCTTGCTCGAGTTCTTTTAAACTTAGCTCTTTCTCTATATTTTTTTGAGTTTCTTTGTATTTTTCAAATTCCTGATTTGATTTTTTTAAAGCCATTTCGTGGCTAATTTTTCCAGCATGAGTAAGTAATTCTCGACCATTCATTTGCAAAATCACATCTAATCGGGCAATCCAATCTTTCATGTACATTGGTGTTTGTTGCAGAGCCATAGTTTCGGCAAACGCCAAATATTGCTCTACCAACAAGCCTAGAAGTTTTATTTCATTTTCATTCAAATAATTTTTAGCAATGGATATTTCCGTTTTTTTAATTGATGTAGCACTGCTTTTATCATACGATAGCATACCAACTAAAGGCAACGAAGCATCAACCCTTCTATAAATAAGCTCCGCAGCTGTTTGGCTGCTTATTACCCAAAGTAATTTGTTTTGCACAATCTTAAAAAACGTAAGGGTATTATCGTCTTTCGGGTTGTAGTCGATACTTGTTTTGTAAATATCTTTTATTTTTTGGTAAAAAAATTTTTCTGATAAACGTATTTCCCTAATGCGTTCTTGCAATTCGGTAAAATAATTCATTGAATTACCTGTTTTAAAACGATCATCGTTTAGAGCAAAACCTTTAATAATGTATTCTTTGAGCCGTTGGGTCGCCCAAATACGAAACTGCGTACCTTGTTGTGATTTTACACGATAGCCAACAGAAATTATTACATCTAGATTGTAAATATTTATTTCGTTTTTTTGTGTTTTACCAACAATAGCACCGTGTTTAGTGGTTATTCGGAATTTCCGAACAGCCACTTTTTCGTCTAATTCACCCTCTTCAAATATATTTTTTATATGTTCGCTTATTGTGGCTTTTGATTTTTGAAACAACGCACAAAGTTGAGCTTGAGATAGCCAAACTGTTTCATTCTCTAAGCGAACATCTATTTTAATGTTGTTTTCAGCGTTTTGATATATAATTATTTCTCCTGTTTCCATTCCTATAAATTAACAATGCTAAAATACAGATTTAACCCAAGTTGCAGGTCATAAGTTAAAAAAATGTTAAATTCAGTCAAAAAAGACCTTTAAAAAACTGATTTAATCCTATTAATCTTAAATATCCCAATAAAATAAGGGTTTAAGTTTTAGAA
>JAHYJH010000034.1 GCA_019429185.1 Vicingaceae bacterium | reverse complement strand
AATTCTAAAACTTAAACCCTTATTTTATTGGGATATTTAAGATTAATAGGATTAAATCAGTTTTTTAAAGGTCTTTTTTGACTGAATTTAACATTTTTTTAACTTATGACCTGCAACTTGGGTTAAAGAATCTTTGGCTTCACTAGAAGGAAAAACTAAAAATCCTTTTGATGTTGAAACTATATTTGAAATCAATGGACATAAAGAACTTATTTAGATAGACTTCAAAGCAGTAAATGTAGAAAATGATGATACAAATCTTGATAGTGGAACACCTGATAAGGTTATCACATTGATGCAAAACGGCTATTTCTATTTGGCATACATTATTGTTTATTATCAAGGTTTTGAAAATGGTTTGGAGTTTGTAAAACATAACAGCAAGGGTTTCGTTGGGTGCGTAGCACCAACAATGAATTGAAAATCATCGAACTCAATTAAGAAATATAAATAGTAAGATAAACCCATGTTGAACGGAACCGTGCTATTATGGACTTATCGAGATGAGGGTTTGTTGTTATTAAGTTGTTAGGACAACAATTTTAATCATTGAAAGAGTTTTTAGGCAGTTTTCTTTCTTATTTTTTTGCTTTATGGACATAACTTCCCCTACCCATAAAAATTAACTTTCATAGCTCACTTTTTTTTCGGCACTGTCAAGATATTCTCTTGGTTGTCCACGTTTATCAAAGATTAATATAGTGCGTAAATTCTCCTCCTTTGGAGGGGATAGGGCAGTAAAATAACCATTAACATTCTCTGTGTTCTCCTATGTTTGTAGTTGATATTTACAATTTAGGAATAACAAACAACTATATTTTCTTAATTTCGCAATTCTTAAAATTTAAGTATGAGAAAGTTCAACGAATATAAAAAATTAAACCTTCCCAATGTGGCTAAACAAGTGTTAGAGCAATGGGAAGCAAACAACATTTTTGAACAAAGTGTGTCGATTAGAGAAGGAAAACAGCCTTTTGTTTTCTTTGAAGGACCACCTTCAGCGAATGGATTACCTGGAATTCACCACGTAATGGCTCGTGCTATTAAAGATATTTTTTGCCGATACAAAACCTTAAAAGGGTATCAAGTAAACCGTAAAGCCGGTTGGGATACGCACGGACTGCCAGTAGAGTTGGGCGTAGAAAAAGAATTGGGAATTACCAAAGAAGATATCGGTAAAAAGATATCTGTGGAAGAATACAACAACGCTTGCAAAGAAGCGGTAATGCGTTATACCGATGTATGGAACAATCTTACCCGCCAAATGGGCTATTGGGTAGATATGGATGATCCTTACATTACGTATGAAAACAAATACATCGAATCGGTGTGGTGGTTGTTAGGACAACTTTTCCAAAAAGGCTTGATGTATAAAGGTTATACTATACAGCCTTATTCACCAAAAGCAGGTACGGGTTTAAGCTCTCATGAGTTGAACCAACCCGGCTGCTACAAAGATGTAAAAGATACTTCTTGTGTTGCTCAGTTTAAAAGCCCCCTAACCCCCGAAGGGGGAATGGAAAACTCCATTAGCAAAGCTTTTAAATTGGATAAAACTACGGATAGTGTGTTGGCAAGCCCTCCCCCTTCGTGGGAGTTGGAGGGGGCTTTCTTTCTCGCTTGGACAACCACTCCTTGGACGTTGCCATCAAATACAGCGTTGGCGGTTGGACTAAAAATTGATTATGTGTTAGTTAAAACATATAATCAATATACTTTTACACCAGTTTATTTAGTATTAGCCAAAAATTTAGTTGGGAAACAATTCTCAAAACCTTATTTTGAGAGTACTTCTAATGAAGATTTTTCAACTTATAAAGCTGGTGATAAAACCATTCCTTTTAAAATTATTGCTGAATGTAAGGGCTCCGATTTAATCGGAATCCAATATGAGCAATTATTGCCTTACGCTCAACCATACGTTGTGGCATCGAGCGTTGGAAACCCTCCCCCTTCGGGGGAGTTGGAGGGGGCTGCTTTTAGAGTAATCCCCGGAGATTTTGTAACTACCGAAGATGGTACCGGTATCGTACACATTGCTCCAACTTTTGGTGCGGATGATGCTAAAGTAGCCAAAGAAGCAGGTGTTCCTGCAATGTTGGTGTTAGATGAAAACGATAATCCTGTTCCCTTGGTTGATTTACAAGGTAAATTCCGACCAGAAATGGGCGAATTTGCAGGGAAATACGTTAAAAACGAGTACTACAATGAAGGTGAAGCTCCTGAAAAATCGGTGGATGTAGAAATTGCCATAAAACTAAAAGAAGAAAACAAAGCCTTTAGAGTAGAAAAATACGAACACAGCTACCCGCATTGTTGGAGAACCGATAAACCTATTTTATACTATCCATTAGATTCGTGGTTTATTAAAACCACTGCGGTAAAAGAACGCATGATAGCGTTGAACAAAACCATTAACTGGAAACCTGAAAGTACAGGAACAGGTCGTTTTGGGAATTGGTTGGAAAATCTAAACGATTGGAATTTATCTCGTTCTCGTTACTGGGGAATTCCCATTCCTATTTGGATGACAGAAGACAAAATGGAAATTATTTGTATTGATTCTGTAGAACTATTAAAATCCGAAATAGAAAAATCCATAGCGGCAGGTTATATGACAGAAAACCCTTTAGCTGATTTTGTTGTTGGAGATATGAGTAAAGCTAATTACGAAAAATTTGATTTACATAAAAACTATGTGGATAATATCGTATTGATAGCTGCTTCAGGCAAACCCATGAAACGAGAGACTGATTTAATTGATGTTTGGTTCGATTCAGGTTCTATGCCAACCGCTCAGTTGCATTATCCATTCGAGAACAAAGACTTAATTGATAAACAAAAACTTGGGATAGCAGATTTCATTGCCGAAGGTGTTGACCAAACCCGTGGTTGGTTTTTTACTTTACACGCTATTGCTACTATGGTTTTTGATCATGTTGCTTACAAAAATGTAGTGTCTAACGGATTGGTGTTAGATAAAAACGGACAAAAAATGAGTAAGCGTTTAGGCAATGCTGTTGATCCATTTGAAACCTTAGATAAATACGGTCCTGATGCTACGCGTTGGTACATGATTACCAATGCACAACCTTGGGACAACTTAAAATTTGATGTAGAAGGTATTGTTGAAGTGCAACGTAAATTTTTCGGAACGCTTTATAATACATACAGTTTCTTTGCTTTGTATGCCAACTTAGATAATTTTACCTATGCTGAAGCTGAAGTACCAATAGCAAATCGTCCTGAAATTGATCGGTGGATTATTTCTAAACTTAACTCGTTGATTAAAGCTGTTGAAAATGCTTATGAAACTTACGAACCAACCAAAGCCGGAAGAGCTATTCAGGAATTTGTAAACGACCATTTAAGCAATTGGTATGTTCGTTTATGCAGAAGACGTTTTTGGAAAGGTGATTATTCTGAAGATAAAATTGCAGCCTATCAAACACTTTATACTTGTTTAGAAGTTGTGGCTCAATTGTCTTCGCCTATCGCACCTTTTTATGCCGATTTATTGTACTCCGATTTAAGTAAAGTGAGTGGTAAAGGAAATACAACATCAGTGCATTTATCCAATTTTCCAACAGTAAATGAAAGTGTGATAGACACCGATTTAGAACAACGTATGAACATTGCTCAACAAGTTTCTTCTATGGTGTTGAGTTTGCGTAAAAAAGAACAAATAAAAGTGCGTCAGCCCTTGCAAAAACTAATGATACCTATTTTAAATCCAACTTTTAAACGCCAGTTACAAGAAGTTGCCGATTTAATTTTATCGGAAGTAAACGTAAAAGAAATTGAATATTTAGAAGATACTTCGGGCGTGTTGGTGAAAAGCATTAAACCTAATTTTAAAACCTTAGGACCGAAGTATGGTAAGATAATGAAACAGATTGCTGCTTTAGTAACTCAATTTAATCAAAACGATATACAGGAGTTTGAAAAGAATAGTGGTGTAGAAATAAATGTTGAAGGGCAACAAGTTATGTTGGATAGTAATGATGTTGAAATTATTACACAAGATATTCCAGGTTGGTTGGTACAAACCGAAGGTGGATTGACAGTAGCGTTAGATATTTCAATTTCGCAGGAATTAAAAGAGGAAGGTATTGCTAGGGAGTTTGTAAATCGTATTCAAAACCTAAGGAAGGACAGCGGTTTTGAAGTAAATGATAAAATTGCCGTTAAAATTTTGCAACACAATGAAATAAATGATGCAATAACAAAGAATAAAAATTATATTTGCACCGAAACATTAGCAACCCAATTAGATTTGGTAAACGAACTAAATGAGGGAGTTACAGTAGATTTTGACAATGATTTATCTACGTTAATAACAATAAAAAAATTAAATTAAAACAAACTTATACTTTAAAAATTAATACCTATGGGAGAAATTCGATATTCAGAACAAGATTTAGCAGAATTCAAAACACTTATTGAAAAAAAATTAGCAACCGCACGAATAGATTATGAAGAGTTGGTTAATACACTTAAATATAAAGATGATAACGGAACTGATGATACACTTCATTCATTCAAAATGATGGAAGAAGGTGCTGCAACACTTTCTCGTGAGGAGGTTGGTCAATTAGCTATTCGACAAGAAAAATTTATAAAAAACTTAGAAAATGCGTTAATCCGTATTTCTAATAAAACGTATGGCGTTTGTAGAGTAACAGGAAAACTTATACCTAAAGAAAGATTGTTGGCCGTTCCTCATGCTACACTTAGTATAGAAGCTAAAGAAGCACAAGGGTAAACGGTGTTGGAAGATGGAAGCTGGAGGTAGGAAGATGTAATTTACACCTTTCTCCAGCTTCCAACTTCCCACCTCCAACTTAGTTCAAATTCGCCATTCAATGAAATTTAGATTTCTTACCCATCCTTTATTTATAACATTCATTGTTCTGTTAATTGATCAAGGGTTAAAGATATGGGTAAAAACGCACATGATGTTAGGAGATGATATTCAAATAATTGGAGATTGGTTTATTATTCATTTTATTGAAAATCCAGGAATGGCTTTTGGGATGGAGTTTGGTGGTGAATATGGTAAATTAGCATTGAGTTTATTTAGAATTGTGGCTGTAACAGGAATAGGTTATGTCTTATTCACACTTCCAAAAACAGCTCCTAAAGGATTAAAAATATGTGGAGCTTTAGTTTTTGCAGGAGCTTTAGGGAATATTATTGATAGTGCTTTTTATGGAATAATTTTTAATGAAAGTGTTAACCAACTAGCAACCTTTATGCCTGAAGAAGGTGGCTACGCTCCTTTTTTGCATGGTTGGGTGGTTGATATGTTTTATTTTCCTTTATTAAATGGAACTTTTCCTGAGTGGTTTCCTTTTTGGGGGGGAGAAGATTTTTTATTCTTTAGGCCTGTTTTTAATGTAGCTGATGCTTCAATTTCAGTAGGAATTTCATTAATTTTTATTTTTCAAAAAAGATTTTTCAGAAAAGAAGTTGATGAGATGGAAGAAAATACGAACACCATAGCATCTTCTGAGTCGGAGTAACTATTTAGTGTCTTCCATAAAGTCAAGAGGCTGAACTGTAAAGTTCAAATTCGAGGCTTTCGAAGTTTTGAAAATCAGGAGTTTACTTTCGTAAATGACTGATTTTCAAAACAAGAATAACGAAGAACCGAGCAAAGCGAGCTCATGAACCGAGCAAAGTGAGTTCACGAACCGAACATAGTGAGCTCACTCACACTTATAAAAAAAATAAACAACAATGAGTAAAACCTTAGAAAAACAATAAATATGCTGAATAAGTTGGACTTTACAGACAGGCTCTATTTACTTCTTCCGCATAAAAACTTGAATAGGAACTCCTTTAAAATCAAAATGTTCTCTTAATTTGTTTTCTAAAAATCGTTTGTAAGAATCTTTTACATATTGAGGTAGGTTGCAAAAAAATGCAAACGAAGGTGCGTAAGTGGGTAGTTGTGTAACAAATTTAATTTTTATCCATTTTCCTTTAATAGATGGTGGTGGATTTTGATTAACTACTTCCAACATAATATCGTTCAGTTTTGAAGTTGTAATTTTTTTTGTTCTGTTTTCGTAAACGTGTTTTGCTTCTTCTAATGCTTTTATGATACGTTGTTTATTTATAGCTGAAATAAATAAAATAGGCACATCAGTAAAAGGAGCTAATTTTTGCTTAATTATTTCTTCAAATTCTTTAGCTGTATTGGCTGATTTTTCTATTAAATCCCATTTATTTACTAAAATAACAACGCCTTTTTTGTTTTTAATAATCACATTGTAAATGTTCATATCTTGAGCCATCACACCTTCTGTAGCTTCTATCATTAACAAGCAAACATCGGCATTTTCAATGGCTCTTATGGAACGCATTACAGAATAAAACTCTATGTCTTCATTTACTTTTCCTTTTTTTCTGATTCCGGCCGTATCTATCAAATCAAATTCATAGCCAAAAGAATTGAATCGAGTGGTTAATGAATCTCTCGTTGTACCAGCAATATTGGTAACTATATTTTTTTCTTTACCTATAAGGGTGTTTAACAGCGATGATTTTCCTACGTTCGGACGACCTACTATTGCAATTTTTGGAATGCCTGTTTCTTCCTCTTCTTGTTCATCAAATTCTAAGCTATTTACAACCTCATCCAACAAATCACCTGTGCCACTTCCACTTATCGCTGAAACACTATGAATAGAATCGCTAATAGCTAACCCATAAAAGACATTTGAATCATAAATAAGCTCATTGTTATCTACCTTGTTAGAAATAAGTATTACTTTTTTATTTGCTTTCCGAAGTAAGTTAGACACTTCTTTATCTAAATCTGAAACACCGACAGTAACATCAACTACAAATAAAATCAAATCACATTCTTCAATTGCAATAAGCACTTGTTTACGAATTTCTGCTTCAAAAACATCTTCAGAACCAACAATGTAGCCACCTGTATCTATCAATGAAAATTCTTTTCCATTCCACTCTACTTTTCCGTAGTGTCGGTCTCTTGTAACACCACTTGCTTCATCAACAATAGCACTTCTTGATGAAGTTAATCGATTAAAAAGTGTTGATTTTCCTACGTTGGGTCTTCCAACTATTGCTACTATATTGCTCATTTATACTACAGTTGAAATTTTATAAAATTATCGGTCATTGGTCATTGGTCAATTAGTCATTAGTCATTTCCACATTGTTACATTGTTACATTATTACATTGTTACATTATTACATTGTCCTCAATTCAAATATCCAAAATTTTTAAGTTGTTTTTCGTTGTTTCGCCAGTCTTTATTTACTTTCACATACATTTCTAAAAAAACTTTTTTCTCAAAAAATTGTTCCATTTCTTTTCTCGCTAACGTACCTATTATTTTTAAGTCTTTTCCTTGATGTCCAATAATAATTCCTTTTTGACTTTCTCTAATCACCATAATCACGGCTCTAATTCTGATAATGCTTGGTTCTTCCTTAAATTCCTCTATTACTACTTCGCAAGAATAAGGAACTTCTTTTTTATAATGGATTAAAATTTTTTCTCTAATAATTTCAGCTACAAAAAACTTTTCTGGTTTATCGGTTAACTGGTCTTTATCGTAAAATGGAGGAGCTTCGGGCAACAAGTTTTTAATTTCTAATAAAATCTGATCTACATTAAAATTATGCAATGCCGATAAAGGAAAAATTTTAGCTTTAGGAAGTTCATTTTTCCAAAACGCTACTTTTTCTTCTAAAAACGCTTGGTCAATTTCATCAATCTTATTGATTAATAATAAAACAGGAATAGACGTTTTTTTTAGCTTTTCTAAAATTTCAATGTGTTTTAATTCATTTTCTTTGGCTTCCACCATAAATAAAATCACATCGGCATCAGAAATAGCTGAACGAACAAAGGTCATCATCCCTTCGTGCATTTTATAAATAGGTTTAACAAAACCAGGTGTGTCAGAAAAAATAATTTGATGTTCTTCATCATTTACTATTCCAATAATCCGATGACGAGTAGTCTGTGCCTTTGAAGTGATGATTGAAAGCTTTTCCCCCACCAACACGTTCATTAAGGTAGATTTTCCTACATTTGGATTCCCAATAATATTTACAAAACCTGATTTATGCATCTCTTTGAAAGAATTAATTTACAAAGGAACGAAATATACTTGCTCGATTTTTATTTCAGTTGAAGTAATATTTACTTCTATGCTTTAATTTAATTAGATTCTATTCGTAATTTAGTGGAAAATACTTTAACATGAAAAAAACATTACTATTAGGAGCTTCTTCCAATCCGGAAAGATATTCTTACAAAGCAACACTAAAATTAGCCTACCACGGACATGAAGTTATTCCTGTTGGTTTAAGAGAAGGAAAAATTGAATCCCACCAAATTTTAACAAACATGCCCATTGTTGAAGACATTGACACAGTTACCATGTATGTTGGGGCTAAAAATCAACCGGTTTATTACGATTATATTTTAAACAAAATAAAACCCAAACGCATTGTTTTTAATCCTGGAGCTGAAAATACTGAGTTAGTAAAACTCGCTAACGAAAAAGGAATAGAAACTGAAGAAGCTTGCACCTTGGTTTTGTTGTCGTTGGGAAGTTATTAATTTTTTTTATGAAAGCTGTTTTAACTATCATATTATTGGTATTGTCCAACACGTTTATGACATTGGCTTGGTATGGACATCTTAAATTTGGCGAATGGAAATGGTTTAATAAACTTGGTTTTATTTCCATCGTATTAATAAGTTGGGGAATTGCTTTGTTTGAATATTTTTTTCAAGTTCCTGCTAACAGAATCGGCTACAAAGAAAATGGAGGTCTTTTTCGTTAATAGAACTCAAAATAATTCAGGAAGTGATTACATTAATTGTTTTTGTTGTGTTTTCCTTGCTCATTTTTAAAAACGAAACATTTAGAATAAATCATTTCATTGGGTTTATTTTCTTGGTATTGGCTGTTTATTTTATTTTTAAGAAATAAACGCATTCGTAAACCATTATTTTTGATATCTTTACCCTTTAGATATTAAAAATTAGACCTATGAAACATTTCTCGCCTATTAAATTAATTTCTTTACTTTTTGTGTTATGTATGCTAATCACAAACTCCTACGCTCAAAAAAAGAAAGCCAATAACAAAGATGCACCGAAAGCAGAAGCATCAAAAACAGATAAAGATGCCCCAAAAAAAATAAGTGAACTTACTAAAAAATCAAAAAAAATAGAAGGGTTATTTACTTTTTATCAAGACACAACTTCTGGTGCATTAAAAATGGTTATTTCAAAAAATCAACTAGAAAAAGAATTTATCTATTTCAGTCAAATTGCTGATGGAGTTCTTGATGCTGGTGCTTTCAGAGGTTCTTATAGGGGTTCAAAGGTTTTTAAAATCAAAAAATATTTCAATAAAATTGAATTTGTTTCTCAAAATACTTCATTTTATTTCGACCCTAACAACGAAATTTCAAAAGCATCAAAAGCAAACATCAGCGAAAGCATCTTAGCCAGCCTTAAAATTGAAGGGATAGATTCCATTAACGGATTATTTTTGATAGATGCAGACCATTTATTTTTAAAAGAAACATTTTCTCAGATAAAACCAGCAAAACATCCTAAATCTTCTCCAACAGCATTTTCATTAGGAAATTTAGATAAAGAAAAAACAAAAGTACTGGGCGTTAGAAGTTATCCGAAAAATACCGATTTAGCTATTGAATATGTGTATTCAACAGAATCTGTTCTAAATAGAGGTTCGCAAGCCGTTACCGATGGCAGAAACGTGAGTATTAAGGTGTATCACAGTTTAATAGAAATGCCTGAAAATAATTATCAACCTGTTTTTGACGACCCTCGTGTTGGCTATTTTACCACACAAGTAAATGATATGACTTCAACCAGTTCAACCCCTTACCGAGATTTTGTTCACCGGTGGAATTTAGTAAAAAAAGACCCTAATGCATCCATTTCAGAACCTGTTGAACCTATTGTTTGGTGGATGAAAACTCAACACCAAAAGAACTTCGACCTATAATTAAAGCCGCTGGCGAAAAATGGAATTTGGCTTTTGAAAAAGCAGGATTTAAAAATGCAATAATAATTAAACAACAACCCGATGATGCCGATTGGGATGCAGGAGATATTCGCTACAACGTGCTGCGATGGACTTCTTCCCCTCAACCTCCTTTTGGTGGCTACGGACCTAGTTTTGTAAACCCAAAAACTGGTCAGATTTTAGGTGCTGACATTATGTTTGAATACATTGCGTTAACCAACAACTTGAGAACGGAATCCATTTTTAATTTTGGTTCAACCGAATTAAATGAAATTCATACTGAAAAAGAAGCTCATACTTGTCAGGTTGGTCAATTTTCCCAATTTAACAATATGTTTGCTTCCATTATGATTAATGTATTGGATGAACCAGAGATGGAAAAAAGCAAAATGATAAATGAATTTTTGCACTATTTAGTGTTGCACGAAATGGGACATACCTTGGGATTAAACCATAATATGAAAGCAAGCCAATTACACCCAATAAAAGACATACACAACACTTCAATAACAGAAAAAATGGGTTTAATTGGTTCTGTAATGGATTATCCTTCCGTAAATATTTCTAATGATAGATTAAAACAAGGAAATTATTATTCAAAAACACCTGGCCCTTATGACGATTGGGCAATTCAGTTTGCTTACCAACAAGGAAGAACAACAAAAGAATCGGAAGATTTATTGGCAAAATCAACACTTCCTGAACTTACTTTTGGCAATGATGCTGATGATATGCGAAGCCCAGGAAAAGCGATTGACCCACGTGTAAATGTTGGAGATTTAACCAACGATGCGATTGGTTATGCCATTCAACGAATTGATTTAGCTCAAGAATTAACCAACAAATTAGTAGATAAAAATATTGAAAACACTGGAGAATCGCATCATTTTATCAGAACTTCTTATATGGTTTTATTAGGTCAACAAAATGTTTCTGCAGCCACCATTTCCAGGTATATTGGCGGTGTTTATGTTGATAGAGCAATGATAGGGCAACAGGGAGCAACAAAACCATTTATTCCTGTTGAATTGGAAAAACAACAATTGGCAATGAATTCACTAAGTAAATATGTTTTTGCTCCAAATGCCTTTTCAGCCTCAAATAATTTATATAATTATTTACAACTCCAACGCAGGGGATTTGGGTTTTTCTCAGCACCAGAAGACCCAAAAATTCATAGCTTAATTTTGAAAATTCAAACAAATGTTCTTGCTCATTTACTGCATAACAACACCTTGGATCGTATTGTTGATTCAGAATTGTATGGAAATAAATATTCTTTATCAAAAATGATGACTGATTTGAATGATGCCATTTTTAAGGCAGATATTGCTGGAAATGTAAATTCGTTTCGACAAAATCTGCAAATCGCTTATACAAAAATGCTAATTGAAATGCTTTCAGAAACATCCAGTAAAAAATACCTTGCTGTTTCGCAATCATTAGCTATTTATAATTTGAATGTTATTAAAAAAATGGCTTCAAATCAACTGGGAAATGTTAGTTCAAAAGCACATAAAATGCACTTGGTTACCTTAATTGATAATGCACTAAAAGAAGTGAAATAATAACTTTCGTTTTCTTATTTAACCTGTTTTTAAGAATTATCATTTTCATTTAATGAATAAAGCCCTCTCTCCATTGCACAAATCTTGGATTACTGTTTGTCTTTTCAATTTTTTCATAGCAGCCTTAATGGGTACAATTCTTCGTTATGGTTTTGTAAGTAATATCCCATTCAATTTCAAACACCTAACACATGGTCATTCGCATATAGCTATGTTGGGCTGGGTTTATTTGATGTTATATACATTTATTGTTCATCAATTTATTCCTCAAAAAAAACAGATTTTCACTTATTTGTTTTGGGCAACCCAATTAGCTGTTGTTGGAATGATGATAAGCTTTCCTTTGCAAGGGTATGCAGCAATTTCCATTTCATTTTCTACGCTGCATATTTTTTGTAGCTATTATTTTGCCTTATTGGTATGGAAAAATCAAGAAAACAACACATTGCCAGAAAAATTATTGCTTAAATCAGCCTTAGTGTTTATGCTTTTATCGACTGTTGGTATTTGGTGTTTGGGTCCTGCAGTTGCTTTAGCTGGCAAACATTCTGTTTTTTATCATTTAGCCATTCAATTTTTCTTGCATTTTCAATTTAATGGTTGGTTTCTGTTGGCTGTGTTTGCACTCTTTTTTAAATACCTAAACAACTTAAAAGCAGTAATAAATTTAAAATTATTCAATAAATTTTATAGCTCACTCATTTTTGCAACTCTTTTTACCTATGCGTTACCCGTTAGTTGGTATGTTTCTCATCCTGCTCTTTTCTGGATAAATGTTATAGGAATAGTTCTACAATTAGTTTCTTTTTGGTTTTTAATTAAATTTATTCTTCCCAATTTTGGTTTAATTTGGAAAAATGTAACAACAACAATTATAAAAAAAATAATGCTATTTACTTGTGCAAGTATTGGGTTGAAAATTCTTTTACAAACAACGTCTCTCTTTCCAGAAATTGCTTCTATTTCTTTCCAAATCAAACATTTAGTTATCGGGTTTATTCATTTAACCATGTTGGGCGTTGTTTCAGGTTTTTTATTATTGTTTCTACTTCAAAGCAAATGGTTTCCAGAAAATAAACTCATCCCTTGGGGTATAAATATATGCTTCATTGGATTTTTAGGAACAGAATTTTTACTTTTTATTCAAGGAGGAATGTTTTATTTTCAATTTCATCAAATTCCTTATTATCATTTACTTCTTTTGCTTTTTAGTTGCTTTTTATTACTTGGAATTACTTTGCTTTTTATAGGGTTTTTGAGCAATTTAATTAAAAACATTCCTATAGAACGACCCACTAATTAGTGTTTGTCTGTAAAGTCCACAGTTCTCCCCCGATTCCGATAACTATCGGAATTGGGGTCAGTTAGCAAAGGCTGCTGCAAAGCGTTGTTGTTTTGCCAACTGTTGACTGAAGATTGCAGACTTGATTGCTGAAAATCATACATTAAAGACGGACTCTATTTAGGAGTATTTTGGTATTTATATACTAACTTTACATTCTAATTTGAATCAAAAAACAGCAAATGAATAAAATAGTTTTAATAACAGGAGCAACTTCTGGCTTCGGAAAAGCAACCGCTAAATTATTTGCACAAAATGGCTGCCACATAATTGTTACAGGAAGGAGAAAAGATAAATTAATTGATTTAGCAGATAAACTAATAGATAGATACAATGTAAGGTCATTGCCTTTGTGCTTTGATGTTAGAAATGCTGAAGAAACAACAGAAGCAATTAATTCGCTGCCAGAAAGTTGGAAAAAAATTGATGTGTTGGTAAACAATGCAGGTTTAGCAAGTGGTTTTAGTAAAATTCAAGATGGAGACATTGCCGATTGGGATAAAATGATAGACACCAATGTGAAAGGATTGTTGTATGTTTCAAGAGCCATTATGCCACTAATGATAGCACAAAAAAAAGGACATATTATCAATATTGGTTCAACGGCAGCAAAGGAAGTTTATTTGAATGGAAATGTATATTGTGCGAGCAAACACGCTGTTGATGCTATATCTAAAGCCATGCGGATAGAATTATTAGAACACGGAATAAAAGTTACTCAAATTAACCCTGGAGCTGCCGAAACCGAATTTTCTGAAGTGCGTTTTCATGGAGATAAAGAAAAAGCAAAAAAAGTATATGAAGGCTATCAACCCATGACAGCACAAGATATTGCGTCTATTATTTACTATACCACAACACTTCCCGATAATTTATGTATTAATGATTTGATAGTAACTTCGTTGGCTCAAGCCAATAGTTTTTATATTGATAGAAAATAAAAAAACTTATTTTTACAAAAAACAAATATTCTAACATTTATGAAAACACTTATTACCACTTTAATTTTATTAGTTTCTACAACGCTTTTTAGTCAAAACTGGACTGGAAATGTTGATGCTGATTGGAATAATTCAGCCAATTGGTCTTCTTGGCCCTTAAACGGAGTTAATATCACCATAAATCCAGCAAACTACACTGGAAATGCTGTTTCGCCAATCATAAGCACAAATTCTGTTTTCACTCCTAATCAAATTACTGTTGCAAATGGAGCTTTATTAACGATTCAAGCAAATTTAACAACAGACGATAATGTTTCAGTAGTAAATCCAAACTCTTCATTATTACTTCAAACAGGAACTGTAGCTATTGCCCCTGGAAATAATGGTCGATTATTTATTGATTTAGGAGCCAATTTAACCGTTGATGGAGGAATATTGAATGTTGATCAGCGACTTATTGTTGGAGATGACGCAACTTGCGATATCAACAATGGTACTGTAACTATTGGACAGCGATTTATTCTTGAACTTGGTGGAAAATGTAATATGATGGGAGGTACTCTTAATGTAGCTCAAACACTTGTTATAGCTGATGGAAATGCTAACCAATCAAGCTTGTTTTTTTTTATAAGTGGTTCAGTAACTGTTGGTGTTGAATTGGTATTGGAAAACGAACTAGGAAATTACACTCCCACATTTTTTATGGATGGAGGAACATTGTTTGTGGATGGAGATGTAAATTGGTTTGGTGTTGCACCTGGAACAGGAACGCCAAAAATGGACTTATTAGCAGGAACGGCAATCATAAACGGAAACATTATAAATTTACCTGGAAGTACTGTAAATATGTACCTCCGAGTAGCGGGTATAGTACAAGTTGACTATAGTGGTGCATTAATCGAAAACCTTTCACTTGCAGATACAATTTTACAATTAGGAGGCTCTACATTCAACATCACAAACACAAATACAATAAACAATAAAGGAGCTTTTATCGGAACTTTTTCTACCATCAATTTTAATGGAACAACCACCTTGCAAGGAACTGGGATTTATGATTTTCATACCATCAATATAAGTACTTTAAATGCTTTAACCCATTCGGCTCCAACAAACATAAATGTGAAAGGAAATTTTATCAACAACGGAACTTTTAATCAAAATTCAAACACTGTTTCCCTAACAGGAACAACAGCTCAATCCATTTCTGGAGCAACTTCAACAACATTCTATAACTTAACTGTTAATAATACTTCTGCTCAGGGAATTACATTAAATCAACCTATTACAGTAAATAAAGCACTTACATTAACAAGCGGAATCATTTCAACGTCTTCAACAAATTTAATTACTTTAATTGATGATGCTACTTCAACTTCAGGAAACGCTTCAAGTTTTGTTAACGGACCTTTCAAAAAAATTGGTAACGATGCTTTTGTTTTCCCCATTGGCAAAAATGGGTTATGGCGTAGATTAGAAATTTCTGCTCCAACCAATATAAATAGTGAATTTGTTGCTGAGTATATTGATGCTTCTTTTACATCAACAACTCCAGTAAATGCACCACTAAATGCCGTAAGTGCTATTGAACACTGGACACTAGATAAATTCAACACAACAGATAACACACAGGTTGGTATTTATTGGGAAGATGCTACTTCAAGTGGAATTTCTAATTGTGCAGCAGTAACCTTAGCAAGATGGGATGGAACAGCTTGGTTTAATGAAAATAGCACCGTAACAGGTTTATGCACTGCTTCTAATGCTGGAAATGTGCTTTCCAATGCCATTGCAACATCTTCGACATTTTTTACTTTCGGATTTTTAGGAATAACAACCAATCAAAACATTACTATTTGCGATGGACAATCAATAACAGTTGGCACAAACACCTACAGCTCAACAGGAGTTTATACAGATACATTAACTGCTTCAAGTTCTATAGATAGTACGGTAATAACAAATTTAACCGTGTTAGCCCCCATAATTACCAACTTTACACTTACTTTATGTGATGGACAATCCATACCAGTAGGAACAAACACTTACGACTCTACAGGAATTTGTACAGATGTTCTGACTTCTGCTCTGGGCTGCGATAGTACCGTTATTACAAATTTATCTGTTTTAGACACTGTTGATGTTTCTGTTACAGTTAATGGAGATACATTAATTGCAAATAACTCAAACACAAGTGCTTCTTATCAATGGATTAACTGCGATGGAAACATCATGATTTCTGGAGCAACAAATCAAACTTATGTTCCAACTGTTTCTGGAAGTTATGCTGTAATGATTTTTGACAGTATTTGTACGGACACTTCCATTTGTAATCCCATTGTAATAGTAGGAATTTCTGAACAACTTAATTCTTATGCTAATATTCGTGTGTTTCCTAATCCTGGTAATTCCGTTTTTACTATTGTAAGAACAACTGCTGAAACATCAACCGTAATTATTTACAATGTTTTAGGAGAAAAAATAATGAACGAAATTTGGAATTCAACACAATTAACAATAAACACAACTCAATTTGCTAAAGGAACGTATTATTATTCCATAATTTCTGAAAAAGGAAATCAAACAAACGGAATATGGTTGAAAAATTAATCCATCAATTAATTACTTTTTTCCTAACCCATCAAACGATTTATATTTTAATAAAAAACTTACCTTTACATCTATGAATAGAAGTTCTAAAATAAGTTTTTTAGTAATCCTGTTGCTATTTTTTTCATGTCGCAAAGATTTTGAACGCCCCAATTGGGATGTTGATTTGTTGGCTCCTTTAGTGAAAACATCATTAACATTAGACAATTTATTGCCTGATTCTGTGTTGGTAACCAATCCTGACACTTCACTAAAAATCGTTTACCAAACCAGTCTTTTTGATATTGATATGGATTCTATTTTTAGAATTCCTGATACCAACATTACCGAAATATTTTCTTTTCCAATTTCCACTTTTCCATCTCCTGGCGATGCTTTTTATGGCACCAACAAAGAAACAACGCTCGGTGTTAGTAATGGCGTTCAACTAAACCTTGCTTTAGTAGAATCAGGAAGGATAGAATTAGAAATATGGAGTGAAATCAAAGAAAAAGTAATTATTACGTACACCATACCTATTGCTACAAAAAATGGTGATACCTTGATTTTACAAGAATTAATCCCTGCAGGAACAACTTCACAAGCAGGATATTTTACAACAAGTATTGATATTAGTGGTTATGAATTAGATTTAACAGGTATTTCAAAAACGAAAGTAAATACTTTTGTTACAAGAGCAGATGGTAGATTAGATACGCTTGCCGCTGGTCCAGTTTTAGTTCAGGCAGGAGAGAAAATTACTATATCCAACAAGTTAATTGATGTTGTGCCGTCTTATGTGCGTGGTTATTTTGGTAATCAACAGTATCATTTTGGTCCTGAAACTACCGATTTTAATGCTTTCAGCAGAATCCTCGCAGGAACACTTAATCTCAACCAAGTTGATGTAAATTTGAGTTTTGAAAATGGGATTGGTGTTGACGCTCAAATCACACTCAATCAATTAGCTGCTACAAACACAAAAAATGCTTCAACTATTTCCCTCACACATCCCATTATCGGAAATTCACTGAACATCAATCGAGCATTGCAAACTTTTTCTGTTCCAGAAGTTAATTATACCTATTTGAATACGCTTATCAGCACAAGCAACTCAAACATCGATCAATTAATCGAAATTTTTCCAAACCAACTGTTGTTTGATATAAACTTACACATCAATCCATTTGGAAATCTTTCGGGCAACAATGATTTTGTATTTAAAAAACATCCCTTAAAAGCAAATTTGAATGTAGAATTTCCATTGTCAATAATAGCCAACAACCTAACACTTGTTGATACCATCGGCATTGACTTAGATAAGGAAAGCTCATCAGGTCAGATACTAAATGGAGATTTAGTGCTTTTTGCTGATAATGGATTTCCGTTTAATGCAACTATTTCACTTCAACTTTTTGATGCATTCAATCAACCACTTTCAATCATTTCTTCTCCATCAAAAATTGAAGCGGCTCCCTTGAATAGTAATTTAAGAGTTACTTCAAAACAAGCATCAATACTCAGGTTTTCGCTAACCAATTCTACCATTAACGACTTGTATAATGCCAAAAAAATTGCTATAAAAGTTTCTTTCACAACCACAGGTCAACCTCAATTTGTAAAAATTTATGAAGGCTATAACTTAGACCTTAAAATAGTAGGAGATTTCACTTATAATGTCAACCTAAAATAAGCAAGCTCGTAAAATGAAAAAGTTGATTTTAATTATCAGTTGTTGCTTTTTAGGTGTTTATGGTAATGCTCAATACAACAATCAGTTTTTTGAAGATACCATGCAACGATTAACCATTTCAAGTGAAATGTATTACAATTATGGCTCTAATGTGATGAGTAGTGAAATGCTCAATAAATTCATTTTTGGAGGCAAAATAGATAAAACAATTAAAAATGATGCCTATAATAATCTTTCTAACAATAATAGATTAGGAGGCGATTTGGAATATCACCTGAATGTTGCCATTCCATTTGATACACTGGCAGGAAAAACAAATGTTTCTCTTATTCTTGGACTAAGTCAAAAAGAACACGCTGACAGTAAGTTTTCGTCCGATTTATTTCGGTTTACTTTTGATGGCAACAAACAATTTGCAGGAAAAATTATTAACATTGGCAATACCGATTTTAGCTATTTTAAATACCAACAAGTTAATATTGGTTTTATTTCTCACAAAAAAAAACAAGGAAAAATGGAAACAGAAGGAGCAATTGTTTCATTTATTAAAGCTCAAGAAAACCTCGAAATAGATCTTAATAAAGGCACTTTGTTTACAGAAGAATATGGAAGAGAAATTGACCTGACATTAGATTACACTTTTTATAGAAGTGATACCAATCATACTGGAATTGGTGCTTTTAATGGTTATGGTGTTTCCACCGAATATTTTAAACAACTTTACCTCAAAAATGGAGATAAAATCTATTTAAACCTAAAGGACGTTGGTTTTGTGTATTGGAATAAAAAATCCATTAACTATCAGACTTATGGCTCTTATCATTTTGAGGGAATAGAAGTAGATAATATTTTTGATTTAAACGACAGCATACTCAATACGATTTCAAAAGATTCTCTTATAGAAAACATTGGTTCTGCTAAACAGAAACAAGGGGAAACAAAATTATTACCAACTTCATTTACGATTGATTACACGAAATACATCAATGAAAAATGGCAATTTAATGGAGGGATTTATTACAAGATTTTTGCTAATTATTTTCCATTGTTTTATACCAATACTTCTTATTTTGTTACTCCAAATTTCATTACCAGAGTTCATCTTTCTTATGGAGGATATGGAAAATTAAATTTAGGTTTAGCCTTAGCATATCAACTAAAAAATAGCTATACTTTGTTTGTGGGTAGCAATAATATTGATGCTTTTATTTCTCCTTCAACTTCATTTGCCAATAGTGGTTTTGTGGGAATAAAAGCACAATTTTGAGTAGATTTGTAGATTAAAAAGTAATGTAATGCATAAAATCATACACATATTATTTATATTATTTCCTCTTTTTAGCTTGGCTCAAAAAGATACCATTGCTCACTTATATGCTATTGGAGGAATAGGAATAGACGTTGGAGAATCCATTGAAGCAACTTCGGATGGAGGCTATGTGGTGGTTGGCTCTACTACTAGCAACACTTCTGGAAATACTGATGTTTATTTGCTAAAGCTTGACTCCCAAATTAATGTTGTTTGGAGTTGGGCAATTGGAGGCACAAACAACGATTGGGGCTATGCTGTGAAGCAAACTTACGATAAAGGATATATTATTGCAGCAAGTTCAAACAGTTACGGAAATGGAGGTTATGATGCCGTGCTAATGAAAAGAGATAGTTTAGGAAACTACCAGTGGACAAAAAAATACGGAGGCAACGATTGGGATTTTGTGTATGATTTAACCATTACGTACGATAGTGGTTTTGTATTTTGTGGAGAAACTTATAATAACACCGCTGGTCAATCGGATGTATTTGTGGTAAGAACCAATAAAAATGGAGATACACTTTGGACAAAAACCATAGGTGGAAATTTAATTGACAAAGGAAATTCCATTATCGAAACTTCCGATAGCAGTATTGTTATTGCTGGACTAACAAATACCGCAACAGATTCAACACAAGCTTATGTTATAAAACTTTCAAAAACAGGTCAACTCCTTTGGGATAGTGCTTTTGGTCCTTCAGGTTATGAAGAAGCTAATGTTGTTATAGAAACAGCCAATGGAGATTATGTTTTAGGAGGGGTAACCACTAGTTTTACCCCAAATAATGATAAAGATTTTTATATGATTAGAATCGACAGTAGCGGCAATGCTATTTGGGGAAATTATTTTGGTCAGCTAGGTGAAGAAGTAATTTATGATATGGTGCAACAAGCTGACAGTAGTTTTTATTGTTCAGGTTTCACTAGAGTTAATGGAAACGGAGGAAAAGACGCTTTGGTTTTCTTGGTATCTCCTAATGGTCTTTGGGGCTTTAGTTCTTCTACTTTTGGCGGAATAAAAGACGATGAGGGTAACAGTATTATTCAAGAAGCAAATGGTATTATGAAAATAGCCGGATTTACCAAAAGTTATGGTAATGGTTTAGATGATGTAATGATTGTTCATATTGATACCATTGTTAAAAACCAACTTTTTTATATAGATACTATATATGATTTCATGCCCTTAAATATAGATGATGTTACTTCTTGGAAACCCTCATCAGAAGAAAATATTTTAATTTTTCCCAATCCAGCTTCAACTAGTGTAAATATAAATGTTTTTAATTCTAAGGTAAATAAAATACTCATTTTCTCAGTTTTTGGTCAGTTGGTTTATGAAAGTTCTCTTTCTAATCAGGATAAAATAACTATTAACCTCAGCAACTTGTCATCGGGAATATACAGTGTTCAGTTTTTTGAAAATTCTAAGCTGATAGCTTCTCAAAAATTAATTATAACCCCAATTGATTAAACAACAACAAATGTCATTTACCCGTCATTTAATAAAATACAGCTATCTGTTTCTTCTGTATCCTATTTTTGTTTTATCAATAGTTGTTTCATCCAATACCAATAAATCTTTTACTCCCGAAAGAATTGTTTTTTTACACTTGTTACTCTATTTTGGAGCTTATTTTTTTACCAATAAAAAACTCAGCACACTTTATGTTCGGTTTATATACATTACCACACTTTTATTAGCTTTTTTCGAAGCGGCTTACGTTTCTATCTACAAAGAACGAATAACCACTTCTACTGCTTTTATTTTATTAGAAACCAATTTTTCCGAAACAAAAGAATATCTCTATGAATATTTTACCCTAAATATTTTCTTATTACTATTGATTTTTCTAATTCCTTCAGTTTTTATACTTATTGGCGTAAAAAAAGCCATTTATCAATATACGTTTAAAAGTGCTTTTAAAACAATTTTTGAAGACATAAGAAACTTAGTAGTTTTTATAGAATTGCTTTGGCTTAAAACACAACATACAGCATGGAGAAAGTGGTTAATGGGTGTTGTGGTTTTATTTTTAGGAACAGCAATCTATCTTAAATCCAATCATCATAAATATCACGCAGCTTTTCAGCTTTTTAGTGGATATGAAAAATATCAAGCAGAAGTAGAAAAATACAAAGCTTTTTTTAGTGGTTCGGAAAAAAGTTCCTATTTAAAAACGGTTCAAAAAAATAAAAGTACCAATAAAGAAACATTAATAATTACCATAGGCGAATCTACCACCAAACATCATTTAGGTATTTATGGTTATCACAGAAATACAACTCCTAATCTAGGAAAAATAAGCGATGAGCTGGTAATTTTTAACAATGTTATTAGTCCGCATACACATACCATTCCTGCTTTAGAAAAAGTACTCACTTTTGGAACTACTAACAATTCGAATACTAAAGAATTAGGAAGTATTATTCAGTTGGTGAAGGCTGCTGGTTATAAAACCTATTGGATTTCTAACCAAATTCCGGTAGGGATGAATGAAACCATGATAACAATACTTGCCAAAGCTGCCGATTATACTTATTTTACCAATTTAGGTGGTGAAAAAGAATTATATTCACTAGACGAAAGGGTATTGCCAATTGTAGTAAAAGCTTTAAACGATAAAAATGTTAAAAAAGTAATTTTTGTTCATCTTTTAGGAACACACACGCAATATAAAAACCGTTACACAGAAAATTTTAATCAATTTAAAGATACTCCTTCAACTCCATTTGGAACTCAGCAAGCTTATGATGCCATTAACCAATACGATAATGCTGTTTTGTACAACGATTTTGTGATTAGCGAGCTTATTTCTTCATTAAAAAAACATGCTACAACTGACGAAAAACAGCAATTCATCTATTTCTCAGATCATGGCGAGGACGTTTATCAAACGGTAGATTTTAATGGGCATAGCGAATCTATTGGCAGCTACCCTATGTTTGAAATTCCGTTTGTTTTTTGGAGCAATAACAAAAATGACTTGGAAAAATATAAGAGCTTTGCAGATAGAAAATACATGACAGAAGATTTTATATATAGTGTTGCCGATATCTTAAACATTGCGTTTGAAGGAATGCAAAGCCAGAGCAGTATTTTTAATTCAACCTTTCAACCTAAACAAAGAATTGTAAAACAGCACATTGACTTTGATGTTGAAATAAAACCAGCTCAATAAATGAAACTTCTTATTAAAAAAATAGTGATTTTTTGTATTGTTTTAGCAACGCTATTAATACTTGCTTATAAAGGAATTACTACTGATTTTTTTCTAACCCAATTATATGATGATAAAATTTGGGTGCATAGAGTAAACAGTATTGACAAACTCCAAGAAGTTAACACAACATTTTTCGGGGTGGAATTAGATATTGTCTTTGGTTCAACACTCGGTAATTTTAATGTTAACCATCCTCCAGCAACATCTATAGGATTAAGCTTGTTAGAATATTTAAAGTCAAATAAGCAAAGAGACCTAAACTTTTGGCTCGATTTCAAAAATTTATCTCCGGAGAATGCTGTGCCATCGTTAAAAAGATTAGAATTTCTATGTACAGAATTAATCATCCCTAAAAAACAATTTATTATAGAGACAACACAACCCGAATTATTGAAATTATTTGCTAATAGTGGTTTTCAAACAAGTTATTATTTGCACTGGCCAGGATTATACCAATTAACAGAAGAAGATTTAAATAAAACCATAAGCCAAATAAAAGCCCGTATTTTTCCTGAACTGACTTATATTTCTTCTTCTTACCACGATTTTGAAATTATGCAAGAACACTTTCCCGACCAAGAAAAATTATTGTGGTTAACAGAAAACGAAACTAAATTTTCATCCAAAATCCAAGAACATTTATATCGTTTAAAAATAATAAACGACCCTACGGTTAAAGTTTTGTTGGTTCAAATTAAAACCGAAGCCCCCAATCGTTAAATAATTACTAATTATTCGTTAATCTTGCCCTTTATTTTCAGTCCATGTTAAAAAATATCGTTCGCTCCATACTCAACTATTTTCACTTGGATGTAACCAAAAATTTACATTACGACAGGCTTACTAAAGAAATTATTAAAAAAGCCCTTACATCCAATTCCAACACCATAGACATTGGCTGCCACAAAGGAGAAATACTTTGCGAACTCCATAAACAAGCTCCAAACGGCTCACATTTTGGATTTGAACCTATTCCCGAACTGTATGAAAAATTGAAAAAAGATTTTGATAATAAGGCTCAAATTTTTCCTTATGCACTTGCAGAAACAAATGGAACAACTACCTTTCATTATGTTAAAAATGCTCCAGCTTATAGCGGAATTAAAAAAAGAAAATACAACATCGAACATCCTGATATTGAAAAAATTGAAGTTGCACTCAAAAAATTAGACGATATAATTCCTTCAACTACTAAAATTAATTTTATAAAAATTGATGTGGAAGGTGCTGAATTAGGCGTTCTAAAAGGTGCTGAACAACTCTTGAAAAGAGATAAACCGATT
Source organism: Vicingaceae bacterium (assembly GCA_019429185.1). Lineage (GTDB taxonomy): Bacteria > Bacteroidota > Bacteroidia > Flavobacteriales_E > Vicingaceae > BRH-c54. Next base: position 3,711 of record JAHYJH010000034.1, on the reverse strand, counting down.
GTTATTTTTGAATGTGGTTTAGGGGCCTCCGAATATTACAACACCCAAGCTAAAGATGTTTTTGATTTTTTAAATCTTCAAATTGGCTTAAAAATATATACACTAGAAAGTTGGTTGTCAAAAAAAACTTCCCTTTCTGAAAATGAGTTTATTACTTGTTTCAATACCAACTCCGAATATTATTTTATAGCTGATGCCCTTTAATTTTCTTATCAAGAATTGATATTAATTACTTCAATTATTTATCAAAATGCGTACTTTCGACAAAAAATATTTCAGTAAAATAACTTTACTATGCCAGAAAAAATTTTAGTTATAGGTTCATCAGGTCAAATAGGAACTGAATTGGTAGAAGAATTAAGAAAAATTTATAGTAATGAACATGTTGTTGCTTCTGACATAAAAAAACCCCAACAAGAACAAACTGGTCCGTTTGAAACCTTAGATATTTTGAACAAAGAACAATTGTTGAATGTAGTTAAAAAACACAACATCACTCAAATTTATTTACTAGCTGCTTTACTTTCAGCTACTGCCGAAAAAAATCCAGCATTCGGTTGGCAACTTAATATGGACAGCTTGTTCAACGTATTGAATTTAGCGAAAGAAGGTTTTATCAAAAAAGTTTATTGGCCAAGTTCTATTGCTGTTTTTGGACCAACAACCCCAAGAGTAAACACACCTCAACTAACCATTATGGAACCAAGCACCGTTTATGGCATCAGCAAACAAGCTGGTGAAAGATGGTGCGAATATTATTTCAATAAATACAATGTTGATGTGAGAAGCATTCGTTATCCTGGGTTGATTGGTTATAAATCTTTACCAGGCGGAGGAACAACAGATTATGCTGTAGATATTTACCACCAAGCATTAAAAACAGGAAATTTTTCTTGCTTTTTGTCCGAAAACACATTTTTACCAATGATGTATATGCCAGATGCAATTAGAGCAACCATTGAATTAATGCACGCTAAAGCAGAAGATGTAAAAATTCGTTCCAGTTATAACTTAGGAGGAATAAGTTTTTCGCCAAAAGAAATTGCTGATGAAATAAAAAAACACATTCCAACTTTTGAAATTAGTTACAACATAGACGAACGCCAAAAAATTGCCGATAGTTGGCCTCAAAGCATTGAAGATATTGCTGCTCAAAAAGACTGGGGTTGGAAACACAACTACGACTTAACTGCAATGACAACCGATATGCTGATGCATTTAAAGTAGTTTTTTAGCTGTAATAATTACTGTCCGAGCAAATATTGCATTTCAAACAATTTAAGTTGAGTCTCAAATAATTTTAAACGAATATTAAGTAATTCATCATCCTTACTGGATGATTTTTTACTTTTATTAGATTTGTTTCGAGAAAAAATACTGCTTTTAATTTCATCATTGCTATTGCTATCAGACGTTTCAGTATCATTTTTAGTTACTTTCTCTCTCTTTTTAGGAGCATCGTCTTTTGTGCGATTGAAATTATAAGTTATTCCCAATCCAATGTAATTATACTTGTCATAAGCAGTCCAACTTCTATTAAAAGCATCCAAACGATCGGTAAAAGTACTTGTTTGCGTAATATCCAAATGGATATCAATTTTATAATTGTATCTGTAATTCACTGTTAAACCATAAGGAATAGTCCAAGTTTTAGCTCTAGGAACTTTGTCGCTTAATGTTTTTTGAGCCAGTCCTTTTGTGTTATCAACTTCAACCCAACCTTCAAAATCTTTTGTGTTTAATGTTTCTGTATCATACAAACGGCTTCTATACCACATGGAACCAAAACCAACACTCCCATAAATATAAAAACGGTTGTATTCATTTTTTTTGAATAACGCCTTGTTAAGTAAATACCTCACTTGAAAAGACATATCAAAATATTGGTTTTCAAAAGAAACAGTTGAAGAGTTTTTCCCTGTTTTTCTGGTGCCAATAAGACTACCTCTTTGGTAATTTAATTGTGCACCCAATCCCCATTTTATATCTCGTGCAATTGATGCTTTAAATCCACCAGTAAAATGATTTTTAAATTGTCTTGGTCTAGGGAAAAACTTATATGCTGCAATGTCGCCCATGTAATAATTTAATCCTGCTGAAACAAAAATTGAAGCTCCATCAAAAACAACACCTAAACTTTTATCGCCTTCTTCTGAAGATTCATCGGTTGAGGTTGTTTTCTCCGTTTTGGGTTGTTTCTCTTTTTTTTCTTTTTTCTTCTTTTCTGTAGTTTCTTGGGCAAAAACGACATTAAAAGCCATCATTCCTATTACAAAAAAAGTAATTATATTTTTAATCATTGTTTTGATTTTTAATTAAATAGATAATATATGTGTGTAAAATAATTTAAATAAAACCCATTTACCCTACGTGAACAACAAACAAATATATGTTTTTATTCTATACAACTCGTTAATTTACGAATTTTTTTCATGAAACACACTAAATTATATCTTTGTTTGTATCTTTGGAAAATGAGGTATTGGTTTCTTAACTTAGGTTCTATTTTATTTTTTATCCTTGTTTTAAAAACACAAGGCCATGCACAGTTCATTAATATAGCTCACTACGAAAATAAAGCTCAAGCGTATGCTATTTTATCTGCACAATTTAGCAAAGAAGCCTATTTTCACGCAAAAGCTGTTAAAAATTTAATTCACATAAAAAACAATTGTGATACGGGTTTTGTTTTTACTCAATTGGCTCTTGAATATGCTGATAGTGCTTTGATTGTAGCCGACAAATCTTCTGTTGAAGCAATTTTGGTTATGAAAAGAGCCATTAACTATCAACAAAATGCAAAACTCCTTTTTAAAGAAATAAAAAACACCAAAAAAACAAAAAAAGCAAATGCCTTGGTTTTTGCTCTCGGAAATGCTGTTGATGATGCTTATTTAGCGTCTTTGTTATTTGATTTTGTTGAAGACTCAGTAAATGTCGAAGAAAAAATGGAAACAAAACCTAGGGATGTTTCTCGTTTGGAAACGGATGAATATTCTTTTATGACCATTAAAGAACTTTTTGGAACTCGTTTGGTTGAAATTGAAGATGAACTAACCAATTTGGAAAAAGAAGCGATTAATAAAGAAGGAGCAGATTTAATTGCGTTGAATATGGCTATTGAGCAACTAAAAAAAGAGCAAATTTCTTTTTCTAATAACATGAAAAACAGCAGTGATAAGCTGATTTCTATTCGTAATGAATTGAGCGAAGAAATGCTTAAAGTGGTGGATGTAGCAATTTTTACGACACAAAAACAAGGTTTTTATAATGAAAATGTACCTATTCCTCTAAATGCTGAACTTCCAGAAGGGTTAGTGTATAAAATTCAAGTAGGTTTTTTTCAAAATCAATTGCCTGAATCACATTTTGATGGTATTTTTCCGTTAGCCTCCGAACAAATTGATAATGTTTATTTTCGCTATACGGCTGGTAGTTTTTCTGTTTATCAAGAAGCAAAAAATGCGTTGTTGGAAATCAATAACAAAGGATATAAAGATGCTTTTGTTGTGGCATATTTCAACGGAAAGAAAATTACAATAAGTGAAGCATTGAAGTTAGAAATTAAAAACTAACTTTTTGATCTATAGGTGGGTTCTAAAAATTCATTTTTTTCATTTTGATTTAAAGAAAATCGTAGAACCCATTTACCAATTTTCCTAAATCACTACAAATGTACATTATTTTTTCATAAAACTTACTGTTTTAATC
>JAHYJH010000186.1 GCA_019429185.1 Vicingaceae bacterium | reverse complement strand
TCAAAAGGCTAAAACAACGAAAGTACCAAGCTATGTTGGACGTTTACTTACAACTTAACCCATCATTTTACGAACCGCTAAGTACGTGACCCGTACGCTTAGTGGTGTGAGAGGTGCACTCCGTCAGGTTATCTGGCGGAGCCATCTACTCGATTGTGCGTTCGTTCTTCTTCTCTGTATGATTGTCCGTTCATTTTAGTCACTAATTACTGGTAATTTAACTGCCATTTTATAAAATCTTGTAAAGCCATTAATAGGGTTTTCTTTTAAGTCGTCAGCTAATGTGTCAGTTGCTGATTGGTTAGGATAAATAATTAAGCAGTCAATAACTTTGTCTTGCTCCTCTGCTGTTATACAACCTAATTTTGATAAAACTTTCGTGTCTCTTGCATATCCGCTTAATTGTCTGATGTCCTCTGCCTGATATTTTTCTTGCTGATATTTCCGTTTGTATTTTGTGTCAATTATCATTTTCTCATTGTCACTTACAAAAATAAAATCGGGTTGTCCGTATGTTCCTTGAATTTGAAATTTTATGTTGTTGAAATACTTGTCTTTGAGCATACCTAAAACATATAATTCAAAAAGTTTAGGCATATCAATCCAAAACGGTGGAACTTTAACGGTCTTGTTGATGAGTGTGTCAATCTCTTTAATGTTGTACCCAAACCGTTTCAATATGAGTGATGAAATATGAAGTGCTTCTTTGTATTCTTTATAAAATGAGTTGTGTTTAATTCCTTTCAATGTTTTCAATTCGATATTCTCATCAACTTCGTGAAAAGCTGGTAGGCAATAATTAACTACTGGCGAAGCAAGTTTTGAATAGTCGGGAAATAGTGCAAGATATTTTTGAACGAAAACCAAAGTCCGTTTTAGAATTCTGTTTTCAATGCAGTTGAAACCAAATTCGTCATACTGGCAAAATGTTTTTGTCGGCTTGTTCTTAATGATGTCCTGTTTTAGTGTTTGACCAACTAAAACCTTTCCTTTGATTCTTGCATTTAAGTTGTGTTCAATTTTGTAGTAAGATTTCTTCAATCCCTTTCTAACAATGGTCTTTACTACCTGCAAAAATTGAATAACCAAAAGAGGAGTTAGCAAATCTTGTTTTTGCTCAATTTCAATAAAAGGTTCATCAAATTTTATTTCATACAAATCCTTTGTGAAGGTAGCAACATCCGAATGTTTCAGGCAAGAGAAAAGCATTTTTAGATAATCCGTTTGCTGTGAATTATCATTCAGTTTTGGTGCTACATAAACGGCAATTTCATTTTTGTTTAGCCAATCAGTACCGATATAAAAATTTGAATTTAGTTTTTTGCTGGTGCTGTCTTGCGTAATTTCAATGCACTTACAATCTGCCTTTTGCTTGTAAAGGATTGAAGATGCAGATAGCATTTCCAATGAAGATATATCTTCATTGCAGTGTTCTGAAAATGCTTTATTGAAAAGTAACTTAGACATTCAATATTTCAATTTTGTCGTTGGCAGTTTCTAAAAATATACCGTCTTTCAAATACTCTCGAAGTATTGGCTTTATTTCAAATTCCAATTTTATTTTCAGCTCATCTTCGTCTTTTACAATAAAATAACTGTGTCCAATCATCACATCTTTTGCTTTGAAGTCTGGCGAAAGAAATTCGTTACCGAATAGTGATTTTATTTCATTGAACAAATTTTTTGCAGTCGGATTTTGAATAACATTTTCGTCTGGCAAAATGTCAACAAATGCAAATCTCCTTCTTATAGCATAATCAATATGCCCTACAGAACGGTCTGCTGTATTCATTGTGCCAATTATAAATAGGTTTTTAGGTAAAGCGATTTCTCTTTCTCCTTCATATTCATACATTGAAGTAACGGTTTCATTCCTATATTCCAATGCATAGATTAGTTCGCCTAAAACGGATGGAAGGTTTGCTCTGTTTATTTCATCAATAATTAAAACATAGTTTCCATTCGGATTATCGGTTGCTTTTTGAGCAAAGTCAGCTAATATTTTATTCTCCACTTGATATGACACGTTACCGCTTTCAGTAGTTTCAGCAACAATTCCTCTTACAAAATCCTCATAAGAGTAAGCTGGATGAAATTGTATAATTTCATATTCGCCACTTGCCACAGCATCGTTATTGTCAATAATGTTTTCTCCTGTTTTTAAATTGAAATTTTCCCAAAGGAGTTTCCCAAATTCATAGCTTGTCAACTGAATATTTAATTGCTTTTTCTTATCAAGATAGACTTGGTTTAATTTTTGGTTTTTTTCAAAAACATTTAAGCCCTGATAATCCACTCGGAATATTTTTAAAGCATTATCTATCATTCTTTCACTATTAATTGGAAAGTATTCGTCAGGATAATAGCTATTAAGTAGCTTTAACAAGAAGCTGTCGCCAAAATATTGAACTGCGTTATTTGTGTTTTTTGTCTGAACAACCTCAGAGATTAATTCAGCTACTTTTTTCATTGCTTCGTCATTGTCCTCAATATCTTTTACAATTCCGTGTTTGCTATAATCCTCTAATTCCTTTTTCCAAAAAATAAGATATGCTCTGGCATTACCGGGGAAGTAATAACCTAAAGGTTTTAATCCTCTTTCAATCCACCAACAAAAATTATCTCTGTCGCCTTTGCCTGCACAATAGGTTTGCAATGTCAACTTCTTCAGATTTTCTTTTGGGAATAGCTCGTAAAAAGTTGAGAGTAGCTTATCCTTGCTTTCTCTTGATGTTTTAATCGCTTCATCATTTGGATTGAAGTTTTTAACCAAATCGTCAATAATACTTTCAGGATTTCCAACTGTTCTTGGTTTGGTTAATTCCTCTGCAATTAACTTTGCCTGTCTTGTTTTACCTGTCCCTGGAGGACCTTGTAAAATGATTTGGTTTTTGTATTTGAGTAATTTAATACTGTCCTCCATAAGTTTTTTGTTTTTTACAGTTTGATACCAAAATTTGATGAAAGTTGAATTGTTTGCACCTTCAATTGTAGTAGGTAGATATAAAGAGTCATTCCAATTAGATTTAAACTGCTCTTTAAATTGTTTTTTAAATAAATCACCCTCAAGTGAAATGACTTCAATTTTTCTAATCAATTCAAACCAAACATCATCTTTGTCGTTCTCATTGCACTTTCCTGTCACTTTAACCAAAGCCAAAGGACCATCACTTCTAATTAAAACAATGTCACCAATGTTTATTTCTTTTGAGAATTTCTGTGGTTGTCCTCTGTCATTTTCCCATTGAGCACCTAATCCGATAATTTTCTTATCAGTAAGAATTTTGATAACCTCGTCTCTATTAACCTCATCTTTATTGTTTGGATGAAGTTGCATATGCCAAAAATTCATTCAGTGTTTATTTTTATAGTTTTTATATGTCTGTTTAATGGTTGCACGGTCGTCCATAGAATGACGCACAACGGTTACGTATATGAAACGTTTGGCATTTCGAAGCACTGGCCTGTCAAGTTACAACTACTTTTGATACGAGCTGTAACGCTCAATAACCCACTGATTGCCAAATGTTTTATATACGATGTGTGTGCCTTGCATGCGTGCTGCACCACACCATAGCGAAGCTACAGAATAAATTGCAAAAATGCAAATTTATTTAATAGTAAGCAAAGGAGTGGAGCAAAATTTTCTAGGAGGTGGAAATCCTCT
>JAHYJH010000033.1 GCA_019429185.1 Vicingaceae bacterium | reverse complement strand
CTTGCTAATGGTTAGAGGCGTTACCCTCCCCCACAGAGGATTTCCACCTCCTAGAAAATTTTGCCCCACTCCTTTGCTTACTATTAAATAAATTTGCATTTTTGCAATTTATTCTGTAGCTTCGCTATGGTGTGGTGCAGCACGCATGCAAGGCACACACACTGTATAAGCGTAATGCGGGCGAAAGTGCTAAATTTGAACTTATGAACTATTAACAAACTTATCGGTAAAGTTGAAAGTATCGGCTTCGTAATCCCGCACTACGCTTATACTTCACCGTTGTGCGTCAGCATAAGAAACATCCTGCAAATTGAAAATATGGTGAAAAATAGAAACATAATTTTCCTGATAATCCCAATTTTTCTATTGGCATGTTCAATTGCCGATAATAAAAAGGATTCCTCTGTTATATATTTTGAGAGCGGATATTCATTACATCAGGACACGATTCATGTTGACATAAAAGGAGAAATGACTCATGCTTTGAAATACCATGACAAGTTTTATGTTCTTTTTAAACAAAGAGTTTTAAAATATGGCGGCTACGGGAAAAGGTGGTTGTATATTTTTTCAAATGGACAGTTAGAAAGAATTATCGATTGTCCCAAAGAAATGAGGACTGTTTATTTAGATTTTTATGCAAAGAATGATAGTTTGATTTTAAAACCTTACATGGACAAGCAAAGCTATTATTTTGATTTAACAAACTACCGATGGACAAAAATTGACAAAACTGACGACTTAATATTTGAAGATGAGAAGTTTCAAGTATACTCTCTTGATTTTGGCGAATGGGGTGGAAAAACTTGGTTCAAAGAAAAAAAGACAGGACAAGAATATGTATTAGAAGCTACAACACCTTTGGTTAATAAAATTGATTCGACTTATTACCTGACAAACTCGTTTAGAGTGTTGAAAATTGAAAATCCTCGATTACTGAACGAATGCAGTGATGACATAACTTATGAAAACATTGAATCATCAGGGAAATCATATTCATGGTATGGTGAGCCAATAGGATTTGATATTGTATATCAAGATACCACAATTGACTATTTCGATTTTAACTATAAACCACACATTGTTAGTTCGTTTGTATTAGACAAAGATTTATTGCATATCTACGAGACTGATACAGCAACTTACATTGCGAGACACAAGCGTAACTCGATAGAACCAATTCAAAAAATCGCAGATAATATTAGTTTTTACAATTGGCATTATTCATACCGATGCTCAAATTTTAACGGAAATAACGAGTTGTTGAAATTTCGTACTAAAAATGAGCAAACATTTGGCTTGTTGGAAATGATTGACCAAGAGATTCATGTAACATATTTCAAAAATAAAGCATTATTAGAACCAATACTTGTTGGAGCAGAGAAAGCTGACAGCATTTTTGTAAACAGGCTGAATCATATTTTACCTAAATTCAGAAACTTAGAAATAAGCACTCTCGATTCAAAAGAACAAACTTGGGGTAGTTTTGACATCTCTCCAAATCATCATATTAGTGTCGGGAATAACTGGAATCCGAATAATTACACAATTGATACTTGTAGGTCTTATTTGGTAAAAGAGGATTCAATATTCTCGAACTCAATCATGTATTACGGAACTAAAGACAGCAACTTGGTTCGAGTTGTTTCAATTGATTGGGATTATGAGAGAAATTTAATGAAATCTGATTCAGAGAAGCATGCAAAGAAAACGTTTGATAATAAAACTGAGTTTTTAATTGATTATATTTCTGGAAATATAGGAAAACAGATAGAAAAAAGTGATGAAAAGGATTTTATCAGGAGAACTTGGGTAACACCAGCGGGAATTAAATTATATCTATCCTATAACAGAAAATATTATGGAATCAGATTAGTGATTTATGAAAAGTGATAAAAATGCCGAACGCACAATCGAGTAGATGGCTCCGCCAGATAAACTGACGGAGTGCACCTCTCACACCACTAAGCGTACGGGTCACGTACTTAGCGGTTCACAAGTCATCACAATTGTTGCTCTTTCCACCAACAATAGCTATCCTCTACTTTATGAATAGGCTATTAGTAAAACCAATTCCTATTCTAATTTCAAATAAATTTACGTTCAGTCCTTCCTTTGTTTGTGAGTCCTCCAACTTTCTTTTTTCTTTTGTTGGCTCGTTACTACTAAGTACTATGACCTCTGCTGACTTCTCAATTCTGCTAGCTCGTAACTGTCAGCCCTGCAAGCTGGCTCGTTCGCTAAAAATGTTTACTAAACATTTTTTTTACGCTCCGCCCTCTCGGTAAGCGTGTTTTCTTTCCCCGAATTACTGGCACATCTACATAATAACGATATTGGTATGCTTTGGACGTTACGTTGCTGTGGACGCTTATCCTCGTTATTATGCATCTTATGTACTTTCTGTTCGTCAGTACCCGGTTTTGCAGTCCTCCCCTACAAGCTGGCTACTCCCTAAAAATGTTTACTAAACATTTTCTTAACGGTCGTCCCTCTTCAGTTCCAACTTCGCAGTTGACAACCTTGCAACTTGCTAATGGTTAGAGGCGTTACCCTCCCCCACAGAGGATTTCCACCTCCTAGAAAATTTTGCCCCACTCCTTTGCTTAGGGTCTATAATGGAGATTTACAAACCATCTTTTTTGCTGATGAAATTAATCCTGAAATAAAAAAACAAATATGTTCCGTTTTAGCTGGTTATGTTTGGGATGCAACAAACCCATTTATCAAAAAACATAAAACAATATTGCCAACTTTAGCTAAGGTGGTGCGTTTAAAACAGTCTATTTAGTGTTTGTCTGTAAAATCCGATATCTTCGTTATTCTCGTTGTTTCAGCCTTTTTAACGAACTTTATTTTTGATACTTTTTTCACCATTGTTTACAAAAACTTTCGCCTAATCACTCCTTTTGCTTTCGTTTTTTAACTATTTTTGATGAATTAATGGAGGTTCTTAGACGAACTGACGTTAGCAGCCATTAAATGACGACATCATTAAGACATACAATTTATTTTTTCTTGCTTTTATGTATTGCTAATATAATTGCCGGAATATTTAATCAGACACATAATTATACTGGAAGTTTGATAGATGTCTTAGAAAGTATGCCTGGACTGGGTATGACATCACTTATATTTTGGATAGGGTGTCAATGGAAACCACACACTAAGATCAGATTATTCTTTCTACCAATTCTTCGAACATTATTTTGGACATTGATAGTTGTGAGTGGTTTCTGGAGTAAAAATAGAATGTCATCTGAGGACTTTCTTTATGCAAACAACGAGCTGTTCTTTTGGTGGACTTCATTAAAAATAGTGACACCAACAATAAGGGACTATAACGTGATTGTTGAGTTGGCTCTTATTGATATTCTTTCAATAGCGGTGGGTCAGCTACTATTAATTTATTCAGCTATACTGCTTGACAGTAAAATATTTAATCTTAAAACAAAATATATTGACAACGGCATATAACAGCAAAGATTTCGTTGGGTGCGTAGCACCAACAATGAATTGAAAATCATCAAACTCCATTAAAAAATATAAAATAGTGAGATAAACCCATGTTGAACGGAACCTGACTATTATGGATTTATCCAAATGAGGATTTGTTGTTATTAACCTGAGTTCGAGATAACAATAAAGTTACTGAATTTTGTTACACATTATCCTTTAAATTCAGCTAAAATCACATTCTAATCAATAAATGGAGGGTTGACCTCCAACGGCTTCTTTTTTCTTGCTACAGTGAAAAGGAAACAGGTAAACAACGGAGAAACGAATCAAACTCAAGTTCTCAAAACCATTTTCCTTTTTTTCTCTGTAATCTAACAAACCATAAGCATACATCAGGTTAAATTTTACGTTGTCCATAGAATAGCCAACTCCTGCTTCGGCAGACAAATCAAAAGCTCTTAATCCTTTCGTTGAGGATGTGCTTTTTGTAACAGGTGTGCTGCTGGGTGTTAACAACCCATCTAAGATTCCTGCACCACCAGGTATTATTGAGCCAACATCTGCTGCTGTTGACTCCGATGTTGTTTCTTCTTTTCTGTTAGCACTTACTAAATATCCAACTGTAGGTCCGATAAAAAAATTAAACTTTTTTAATTTGTAACTAAGCAAAAAGGGGATTTGTATAAAATTTTCTGTAACAACTCCATTCGTAGTATTGTAAACATCAGCCTGCAAATCATTTGGATCTGTCGTTCCTCCTCCTCCTCCAATTATTCCGCCTATCAAACCTCCTGCATCAAAAGTTGTTGTTGTGTCCACAAATGAATAGTGTTTCTTTTTTTGAGTGAAAAACAAACCTGAATTCAAACTCCATCTTTTTTTAAAATTGTAGTTAATTTCAGCTCCAATATGCATTCCTAATTGAAAATTACTTCCCAAATAGGTATCTTCTATTTGAATTAAGTTTACACCTACAGAAGGTCCTATCGTCTTTTTTTGTGCATTCAAAACAAGAGGTGATATAACCAACAAAAATAGTACTAATGTTATTTTTATATTTTTCATAGTAATTATTTTAAAGTAGTTCTTGTATTATTTTTTCGATAGAATACCCATCGGCTTCAGCTTTGTAATTCCTAACAATTCTATGTCGTAAAATTGGTGCAGCAACTGCTTTCACGTCTTCAATATCTGGCGAATATTTTCCATTGAGAGCTGCATGGCATTTTGCTCCTACTATTAAATATTGAGATGCTCTTGGTCCTGCTCCCCAACTTAAATAATTGGTAACCATAGCTGGAGAATTTTCATTACCAGGCCGTGTACTAGATGCTAATTTCACAGCGTATTCCAACACATTATCGGCTACGGGAAGTTTTCTAATTAAATTTTGAAAAAATACAATTTCTTCTCCACTCATAACATTATTTACCTGAACATTCAAATCGGTTGTTGTCGCTTTCACAATGGATAATTCTTCGGCATAGGTTGGGTAATCTACCCAAATATTAAACATAAACCTATCTAATTGTGCTTCAGGCAAAGGGTAAGTTCCTTCTTGTTCTATAGGATTTTGAGTTGCCAACACAAAGAAAGGGTTATCTAATTTATATTGATGTCCTGCGGCTGTTACGGTTTTTTCTTGCATGGCTTCAAGCAAAGCAGATTGCGTTTTTGGAGGCGTTCTGTTTATCTCATCTGCTAAAATTATGTTGGCAAATAAAGGTCCTTTTATAAATTTAAAATTTTTAGTTTCATCTAAAATCTCTGAACCTATGATGTCCGAAGGCATTAAATCTGGTGTAAATTGTATTCTATTAAAACTCAATCCCAACGAATTGGCAAGTGTACTTATCAATAATGTTTTGGCTAATCCAGGAACGCCAACAAGCAAACAATGTCCTCTACTAAAAATAGATATGAGTACATTTTTTATTACCTCATCTTGACCAACAATTATTTTTCCGATTTCATTTTTAAGTAAGTTATACCTTACCACAAAATCATCTATTGCTTCTGCTTCCGATTTGTATTTGTTTGTCATTCTATTTTATTATTTATCAATTTTAGTTTATGATTAACACCTAATCCCAATAGCTATCGGGACTAACACCTAACTACTAATACCTTATTTCACATTGTTTTTACCCATTGATTTTGAAAATTACATTTATTATAATCTTCATCAATTTTTACATAGGTAGATTTTAGCTTTTCATTAATCCATTTAAGTGTTTCTTCATTTTCTTTTCCAGCCAATGCTGCATTTTGAATTTTAGAATAATCGGTTTCTAATGTTGCTTTATGAGGTTCTGTTTTGGTTATCAATTTTATTAACCGGTATCCTTTTTTTCCATCTAATGATTGTGCTGGAACGGGTGTTGATATTTCTCCTGGCTTTAATTTGTCTAAAGTATAAAAAACCTGAGGATCAACTTCATCTATATTAAAATTGGTTGTTCCTGTTGCTGGGTTGGCAACCAATCCATTACTTTTATTTGATTTTTCATCGTTTGAATATTTTAGTGCATAATCTCCAAAAGTAATCGTATCGGTTGGTATAACATTGTAGATACTATCTGCTAAATTCTTTGCTTTTACAATTTCTTCTTCGCTCAATTTAATTTTAATAAGAATATGTCTTGTATTTGCTTTCTGACCTCTTCGTTCAATGAGTTGAATAATGTGAAAGCCAAATTCCGATTGAACTATTTCTGATACAGCACTGTTTTTAAGTTTAAAAGCAACAGCAGAATATTCAGGAACTAATTCGGCTCTTCCCATAAATCCTATTTCTCCACCTTTTTTTGCAGAACCTTCATCTTCAGAATATAAAATTGCTAAAGTTGAAAAATCTTCTCCTTTAATTATTCTGTTTCTGATATTCTCTATCCGTTGTCTGGCTTCTTCTTTTTGCTCTTTACTTTCTTTGGCATAAATAACTATTTGAGCATATTCTACTTCCGATTCTATTTGAGGAATGCTATCTATTGGAATTCTGTTATAAAATTCCTTAACTTCTTTTGGAGTGATTGTGATATTAGAAGTTACCCTTCCTTGCATACGCTGACTAATCATTTGTTCCTTTACAATTACTCTAAATTCTTCTTTTATTTCACTCATCGACTTTTTATAGTATTGCTCTAATTTTTTTTCTGAACCTATTTGAGCAATAAAATAGGCTAATCTTCTATTTATTTCTCCCTCAACTTCTGCTTCAGAAACAGTGATACTGTCAATACCAGCTTGATGCAGCAATAATTTTTGAAACAACATTTCTTCTACAATTTCGCATTTAGATTTTTCATCAACAATAATTCCTTGCGAACGAAGTGATGCTATTTGTGCTTCTAAGGTTGATTTTAGTAATATTTCTCCTCCAACAACTCCTATAATTTTATCTATTACTTTTCCCTCTTCCTGTGCTTTCACATTTAGGGTAAATAATAGAAATAGACAAGCTATTATTGAGTATGTATGTATTTTTATGTTTGTCATGGTGTTGGCTGAACGGTTACTGGTTGTTGATTTACAAATATCTGAATTTCTTTATTTAAAAGTGCTTGTTGATACAATTCTAATTTTACTTTTTTCAGTAAATTTAGCTTTCTTTTATTTAATATAATATTTTTGATGTTATCACTTTCAAATGAGAGCGGTGAAACATCTCCCTTTAATCTATAATCTTTAAAAAGAATAAAATATAACGCCAACGAATCTTCTGTTATTATATGTCTATTTTGCTTGAAAAAATCTATCGACAATATTGATATCGGAGCTTCTTTTCTTAAATCATTAAGCTCTATCCATTCGTTTTCATCAAAATAAAATTTTTCTGCATATTGATGGGCATATTCTTTTAATTCATTTTTATCTTTTTCTTTTTCAGATAAAAAGAGTTTTTTTATCTTATTTGTTTTTGGAGCGTTCGCTGGAACTTTTAAGAAATCAATTTTTACTATATCATTTATCAAATAAAAATTTTCTGGATTCTTTTGATAATAATCTTGTATGTCAGATTCACTCACATTGGTATCCAAATTTTGCTTAATCAACTCTAATTCATAAGTATATATTAATAATGTTTTACGATAATCTTCTAATTGCTTACTAAAATCCTTTTGTTCTTGAGTTAAATTCAATTCTGCTTTTTGAAGTATAAGTTTTTCTTTAACCCAATTTTCAACAAAATTATTTACCAAAACCAAACTATCTTCTGATGAAACGTCTTTTATGTCTAATTTTTTTATGTCTTCAACTGTTAAGGTATAGTCTCCAACCTTTGCCGCAACTTCAGCAACAACTTCTTCTTTCGTAAAATAAGTACACGAAGAAAAAAAAATTACACTTAAAATAAAAAGCGATTTGTTATACATGAATTGTTGTATAGGTCTGCATGAATTACAAATAAAGTTTAATTTGTTGAAATTAATCCATCTAAAACTTCATGATTTATTTTTACAGTATATTTTTTAGTTAGTTCTTCCATCCATTGCTTTTCTAAAAAATTTTGATATTCAGATGTTACCATTCCTTTAACTTCTTCTAATGCTTTGGGTTGAGGTACTAACACTTCTTTAATTTCTACTAAAACAATTTCCTTTTCATTATTTATTTTAGATAGCTCACCTTTTTTCCATGTTGCTTTAGCTACAGTTTCATTGTCATTTTTCGTAAATTTCCCTTCTTCAATGGTTAAATCCAATTGACTATCCTTGTTAATTCTTTTTAAAATTTCTGCATTGTCATATCCTTTTTTGGCTTTAGCTTTAATCAATTTTTCAACGCTTTTAGCTACTTTGTCATTACTGCATTTGTATATTGTTGCGTCCACTCTCTCTTCCCACATATACTTATTTTTATTTTTTTCGTAAAAATCATACAATCCAACAGAATCTTTAATTGCTTTACTCCAAACCATTTCATCAGTTAAATTAAATAACAATATTCCTTCTCTGTATTCTTGCATCAATAACCTAAATTCTTTACTAATAATTGGTAACCGCTTATCTTTAAAGTTCAAAGCAGATTCTTCAACTACTTTAGTATATAAATTATTGATAAAGTTTTTTATATCAACATTTTGTTTTTCTTTTGGAGCGTGTTGTGCTATTCTATTAGCAAAATCTGTTTGTGTGTATTCAAATTTATCTCCGTCAGGTGCATAGAAACCAAACATTACTTTGTTTAGCTTTTTAACATCATCGGCTTTCCATTGGGCATTTTTGAATTTTTCAATGTCTATGGCTGTATAAAATTCATTTCTATACTTAATGTTTTCTTTAAATTTATTATCTTTTTTAATTAAATTAATTACAACCTCTTTGCTTTTATTTGATCGAGCATCTCTTGCCACTTTTGCTTTTAGTGATGCATATAATTCTTCATAAGATTCAACTTTTTTCAGCTCCAATCGTTGTATGATGTGCCATCCATAATCGGTTAAAATTGGTTTTGAAATATCTCCATCATGTTGGAGCGAAAATGCTGCATCTTCAAACTCTTCAACCATTTTTCCTGTTCCAAAAGCAGGCAATTCACCACCTCGTTTTGCTGACTCTAAATCTTCCGAATATTGTTTGGCAAATTCAGCAAATGAACCACTTTGAGCCATTAACTTTTCATAAATTTCATTAATTTTTTGAATTTTTTGCTCAAATTCAGTTTTATCACCATTTTTGTTTGCTTTTATCATGATATGAGCAACTTTAATTGTTCCTCTAGCTGCTCTTTTATCTAATGTTTTCACTAAATGATATCCAAAAACAGTTCTAACAGGCATAGAAACCTGTCCAACTTCTGTTGTATATGCCGCATTTTCGAATGGATATACCATTTGAAATGCCGAAAAATAACCTAAATTTCCTTTGTTTGCTTTTGCAGAAGGATCTTCTGAAGTTTCCATGGCTACTTTTTCAAAATCTTCACTAGCTAAAATTCTTTTCCTGATTTTCATTATTTTATTGTAGGCAATTAATGTGTCTTTTGGATCTGCATCTGCTGTAACTTTAACAAGAATATGAGCCGCACTTACATCTGTGCTTGTTCTGTAATAAGCTTCTTCAATTAATTTTTCAGTAACATCTTTATCACTTAAATAAGGTTGAGCCAACTGTTTTCTGTAACCCGATAATTCCTGTGTGAAACCAGAAAGTGTATCCATTCCAAGATTTTCGGCTTCAATTACTTTTAATTTGAATTTTATGAATAAATCTAAATATTCATTCACTTCTTGTTTGGTCTGCTTTTTTTTGTCGTTAGAAGCATTTTTATTAAATATGGCTTCAAATTCTTCCAATGAAACTTTTTTTTCTCCAATTTCCAATAAAGTTGGACTTTGATTTACCTGTGCAAACACAATTGATGTTCCCAATAAGAAACTTAAACAAACAATTATTTTTTTCATATTTTTTTATTTATAATTTAAAAAACAAGTTATATATTATTTTGTTCTTGATACAGTTTAACTTCGCTATTGCTCCGTTAAACCTACTCGAACTGTCAATACTAATTACTAACTACTAACTACTAACACCTAACTACTAACACCTAACTACTAACACCTAACTACTAACGCCTCGAATAATTAGGTGCTTCTCTAGTTATAGTTATATTGTGCGGATGACTTTCATTCATTCCTGATGTTGTTATCCGAATAAATTTTGCATTTTTAAGTTCCTCAATATTTTTAGCACCACAATAACCCATTCCTGCTTTTAAGCCTCCTATCATTTGATAAATTACTTCGCTTAAAAATCCTTTGTAAGGAACTCTTCCTGAAATTCCTTCGGGAACTAATTTTGCAATGTCATCTTCTGTATCTTGAAAATAACGATCTTTTGAACCCTTTTGCATTGCTTCTATAGACCCCATTCCTCGGTAAGCTTTAAACTTTCTTCCTTCATAAATAATGGTTTCTCCTGGCGATTCATCTACACCAGCAAATAAAGAACCTGCCATTATAGAATCTGCTCCTGCCGAAAGAGCTTTCACGATATCGCCAGTAAAACGAATGCCTCCATCTGCAATTAAAGGAACGCCTGTGCCTTTTAATCCTTCGGCAACCATCATCACTGCTGATAACTGAGGAACTCCAACTCCAGCAATAATTCTTGTAGTGCATATTGAACCTGGTCCAATACCAACTTTCACAGCATCTGCTCCTGCCTCTACTAAGACTAATGCGGCTTCTTTGGTTGCTATATTTCCAACTATTACCTGTAAATCTGGATATGCTTTTTTAACTTTTTTCAATGTTTCTATCACTCCTTTTGAGTGTCCGTGAGCGGTGTCAATAATAATTGCATCTACTCCTGCTTTAAAAAGTGCATCTACCCGCTCCAACACATCTGCTGTAACACCAACGGCTGCTGCAACTCTTAATCTTCCATATTCGTCTTTACACGCATTTGGTTTTAAAATCACTTTTTTGATGTCTTTATAGGTTATCAACCCTATCAACTGGTTATTATCATTAACAACAGGTAACTTTTCAATTTTATATTCTTGTAAAATTTCACGAGCTTTCTCTAATGTAGTGCCTTGCTTGGTGGTAATGATATTTTCAGAAGTCATTATCTGAGTAATTGGCGTTGTCATGTCTTTTTGAAAACGCAAATCCCTATTGGTTACAATGCCAACTAATTTTTTTTCAGTATTTACAACAGGTATTCCTCCAATTTTGTGTGTTGACATTAATTGCAAAGCATCACCAACAAAAGCTGTGTTCAAAATAGTAACAGGATCTTGTATCATTCCACTTTCGGAACGCTTAACGATACGTACTTTTTCGGCTTGCTGCTCAATGGTCATGTTTTTATGCAACACACCAATTCCACCTTCTTGAGCAATAGCTATTGCCAATTTAGATTCGGTAACAGTATCCATTGCCGCAGAAACGATGGGTGTATTTAATTTAATTTTTTTTGTGAAATAAGAACTTATGTTTACTTCTCTAGGCAATACTTCTGAATAAGCAGGAACCATAAGAACATCGTCATAGGTTAATCCTTCTCCAATAATTTTATTTGATAAATCACTCATGAATTTTAAAAAAATAATTGTTGCGAAAGTACAAAAAATAGTTATTGTTTTTTTGTTAAATTTTACTAATTATTAGCTATCAGCTATCAAAGAGATAATTTAAGGTAGATTCAATTAAATTAATTCACATCCATTATATACTCAACACACATAGCTTAGCTTTTCGGAAAATGAATGTGATTTAGTTACCGAAAAAAAGAAATTTACAATTTCTAATTTTTTCGAGTATCCTCATAACGGAAAGGAATTATAAATTTCTGTTGTTATCGGAATCGAAAACGGAATATAACACTAACTAACTATCTTTTCTCACGAAAAGCTATTAATTTTGAGTATATTAGGGTCTGTAATGAAATAAACTATACATTTAGCCTTGCTCTTTTGCTCGCTAATTGCGTTGAAAATACTCGCCATAGCGTTGCTATGTCTGTGTTTTTCGTCTTATTAGCAAACAAAATAACTTCGCCTATTCTGTACACTTTATTTCATTACAGACCCTTAGTTTTAAATCTTTTATTTTTTTTAGCCTTTTGATTGTGGCATTATTTTTATTCCTATTATTTAGCTAAGTATTGAAAAAAACATTCGTAGATTTACGTGTTAATTCATATTAAATACTATGTATTAATTGTTTAAATGCTTTTAACCTTATTTCATAGCAATTATCGAGGGTTTTCCAATATCTTTTTAGTTATTGGTGTTTTTATTATTTCTATTTTTCCTATCAAACAAGTTGTTGCTTCACACATTGTTGGCGGAGTAATGACCTACCAATGTTTAGGAGGTAATGATTATCAAATAAATTTAACAGTTTATAGAGATTGTAATGGAGCAGGTGCTCCCTTTGATCCGTCTGCTCCTATTGGAATATACAATTCAAACGGCAACTTTCTTAATGTTTTGTCTGCCCCATTTCCTGGATCTGTTCTAGTTCCTATTATTTTAAATAATCCATGTTTAATATCTCCTCCAAATGTTTGTATCGAAAGAGCAGATTATCAAATTCTTGTAACGCTACCTCCATTAGCAGGAGGTTATACTCTAGTTTATCAGCGGTGCTGCAGAAATGGCAGTGCTCTTAATATTATTAATCCAATTAATATGGGTTCTACCTACATGGTTAAAATCCCCGATCCAGGTTTAGCATCGTGCAATAATAGTCCTGTTTTTAATAATCCTCCGCCTGTAATGATGTGCAATGGGTTTGAGTTTACCTACGACTTAAGTGCTACCGATGTTGATGGCGATTCGCTGGTTTATGAATTTGGAGATCCAATAAATGGTGGAGACCAAATAAATCCTGCACCAAATCCTCCATTAGGTCCTCCTTTCACAACTATACCTTGGAATGCTGGTTTTGGCACAAACAACCAAATCCCTTCTAATCCTCTATTTACTATTAATTCTCAAACAGGTTTTTTATCTGGAACTCCAACAGTTAATGGTTTTTATACTTTTGCAATAAAAATAAAAGAGTATAGAAATGGTGTATTTATTGGTGAAGTAATTAGAGATTTTTTATTAGTAGTAACTACTTGCACTACTAACACTGTTTCCGACATTATCCCTCAAACAACACTTTGTACAGGATTAACCATAAATTTTTTCAATAACAGTTTAAATGCTTCCTCCTTTTTTTGGGATTTTGGTGACCCTATTTCTTCCAATAACACATCAACGGCTTTTAATCCTATCCATACTTTTTCAGATACAGGAACTTATACAATTATGTTGATAGCTAATCCCGGTTATTTTTGTGCTGATACGAGTTATCAAACGTATGTAATTAAAGATGCTATTAATGCTTCATTCCTTCCACAAAATACGCAATGTTTAAACAATAATTCATTTACTTTTAATGCCTTAGGGAATTTTTCGCCAAATGCAATTTTTTCTTGGGATTTTAGTACTGCCGCTTCGCCTCAAAATAGCAGCACTTCGCAACAGCAAGTTACTTATAATGGAATAGGAAATTTTTTAGCCTCATTAACTGTTCAAGACTTCGGTTGTACGGAAACCTATACAGATACTATTAAAATTCTTCCTTCACCTTCAGCTCAGATTGTACCTCAGTCCGTTTTTTGTGATGGATTAACCTCTAATTTTACCAATGCCAGTACTTCTGCAACAAACTATTTATGGGATTTTGGTGATAATAATACTTCCACCCTAACCAATCCAACTTATACGTATGCTGATAGTGGTACTTACAATGTAATGTTGGTTGCCAACCAAAGTAATGTTTGTTATGATACTGCTTTTTCTACATTTATACTATTTTCTGAACTAACAATTTCTTTTCCAACTCAACAAGGACAATGCTTACCTAATAATTTATTTAACCTAACTGCTCAAGGAAATTTTAATTCTAATGCCGTTATCAATTGGAATTTTGGGAGTTTAGGTTCGCCAACAACTGCAATGGGAACAAATGCAACAGTTTCTTTTCCTGATACTGGTTTTTATCCAATAAGTGTAACCGTTCAAAATTATGGGTGCGAAGGTTCTTATAATGATACATTGGGTGTTTATCTTGTTCCTTTATCCAATTTTTTTGCTGAATCTGAAATTGGATGCCAGCCTTTTTCAGTTAAATTTCATGATAATTCATTTTCAACCACTCCTCTATTTTATTTTTGGCAATTTGGTGATGGCTCTTTTTCAACAGCGTCCTCTCCTACGCATACTTATTTATTTCCAGGCGTTTTTGATGTTACACTTACTGTTAGAACTGATTCAGGTTGCATTGATACCAGCACATTTTATTTGTCCGATTTAATTACGGTAAACCCAAAACCTACAGCTAATTTTTCAGTTGATCCTGTTAAATTATCCATACTTAATCCGCATATAGATATTACAGATTTATCGCACGAACAAGTTGTTACATTTGATTTTGATGATGGTTCTGTTTTTAGTGGAATTTCAACCACTCATTCCTATCAAGATACAGGTCATTTTAATGTACAACAAATTGTTATTAACGAATTTGGTTGTAGCGATACATTAGTTAAAATGGTATGGGTATATGCTGAATTGTTACTTTACGTCCCAAATGCATTTACTCCAGATGGAGATGATTTAAACGATATTTTTCTACCCATAATTTCTGGAGTGGAAGAATATGAATTATTGCTGTTTAACCGTTGGGGGGAACTATTTTTCAAAACCAAAGACCAAAATGTTGGTTGGGATGGAACAACTAACGGAAAACAAGCTCCAATAGACAGCTATACTTGGAAAATTATTGTTAAAACCAATTTGCATCAACACTATGAAAAAATAGGTGTTGTTCATTTGATTCGGTAAACAACCTCTTATTTTTTTATATCTGTGTCTATATAGTACACAGTGTTTGGATTATAATGTTCGAGATTGAGGTTTAGATGACTTAATAATCAGGAGTTTACTTTTGTAAATGACTGATTCGAAAGTCGAGAATAACGAAGATATCGGACATTATAATCCAAACTCTAAATGGAATAATACTTTTTAACCCAAGCAACCAATTGATTATCCGTCATACTATCGGCATCAACAACATCTAAAAGTTTTTTCAAGAGTTTATTGTCCTTTTCAATTAGTTTTTTAAGCTCTATTTTAATTTGAGCTGGTCCAAACAAAACTAAATCATCAGTAGATTCTAACGCTTTGGTGACTTCTTTTAAATATTCAATTATTTCCGATTGATATTTTTTTTCCAACTTTTTTTCAAGTGTAGAAAATTGATTTCCGAATCTACCAAACTCTTTTCCTTCACCATCTACTCTATTTTTACCTTCAACTCCTGAATAGATAATTTTCGTATTAGATTCTTTATCTTTAAAAGTAATCACTACTGCTTTTTTGGAGTCTATCCAAATTCCTGTTTGGTTCATAGTTTATCAATTTTATTTTCAACAAATTTACTATATATTAGTTTACCAAAGCAATGACTATTATCAATCTTTTAAATACATTTTATTGTATAATTCCTGATTCTTAGCCAACACATTTTTTCTTTTTAATTTGAGTGTAGGAGTTAACTCACCGCTTTCAATAGATAGAGGTGTGGCTAATAATTCAAATTTTTTAAGTTGTTCGTAATGAGCAAAATTTTTATTTAGATTATCAACTTCTTCCTGAATTCTGGCTATCACTTTTGGATTAGTTATCATTGAAGTATTGCTTGTTGTGTCTATATTTTTAATTTTACACCAATCTTTCAAAAACAAAAAATCGGGTTGAATAAACGCAGCAGCAAATTTTTCGCCTTCGCCAACAACCATTATTTGCTCAATAAATCGTGATTCTTTAAATTTGTTTTCAATAACCTGAGGAGCAATGTATTTACCACCTGATGTTTTAAACATTTCTTTTTTTCTATCTGTTATTTTTAAATACAAACCATCTTCCAAAATTCCAATATCTCCTGTGTGAAAATAGCCTTGTTCATCAAAAACTTCTTTAGTAATTTCAGGATGATTATAATAGCCCATCATAACGCTTGGTCCTTTCACTATAATTTCACCATCTTCAGCAATTTTAACTTCAATATTTTCCAGTGGTTTTCCAACTGTTCCAATTTTTGTCCCTCCTTTTTGCAAACTATTTACTGCAATTACCGGTGAAGTTTCTGTTAAACCATATCCTTCCAATACTGGAATTTGAGCCGAAGTAAACACCCGAGCCAAACGAGCTTGTAAAGCAGCTCCTCCAGAAACAACGGCTACTACATTACCACCTAATGCTTCTCTCCATTTACTAAAAATTAATTTATTGGCTATCTTTAATTTAAAATTGTAGAAAAAACCTTTATTAATCATAGGGTCGTATTCCAATCCTAAATCTAATGCCCAAAAGAACAATGCCTTTTTAATTCCTGTTAAATCTGAACCTTTGGCTATGATTTTATCATACACTTTTTCGAGCAACCGAGGAACTGTAGCAAACAATTGAGGTTTTACTTCTTTTAAGTTATCTGCTATCAAATCAATAGATTCTGCATAATAAATGGATATACCTTTATAAATAAACAAATAATCTATCATTCGTTCAAAAACATGGCAAAGCGGTAAAAAGCTTAAGGCTTTGTAATTATCTCCTAAAGGCAAACGATGCTCAGAACCTAACACATTGCTAACTAAATTTTTATGAGAAAGCATTACTCCTTTTGGTTTTCCTGTTGTTCCTGAAGTGTAAATAAGTGTTGCTAATTCTTCTTCATTAATACTGTCTTTGAGTTGTTTAATTGATGAAAAATCACCGCCAATCCCCAATTCTAGTACTTCTGAGTAATGTTTTTTACCTTCAATTTTATCATAGGTAAAAATATGTTCCAATTGAGGAACCTGTTGATTTATATTCTCTATACTCGTAAGTAATGCTTTACTAGAAACAAAAACCACTTTCGCTCCACAATCATTTAAAATATAAGCATAATCTTCTTCGGTGATATTAGGATAAATAGGCACATTTACCACGCCTATTTGTTGAGCAGCTAAATCAGTTAAATGCCATTCCGTTCGGTTGTTGGAAATTAGGGCAATCCTATCGCCTTTGTTTACTCCTAGCTTTAGTAAGCCGATACTCAATTGCTTACTTTTTTCAATAAAATCATGGATAGAAAGTGGTTTCCAAACACCATTTTCTTTTTGAGTAAAAGCATCTGCTCGTGGCGTGTGCTGAAGTTGATAATAATAAAAATCGCTGATGGTTTTTACTTGATGTATCATGTTTTCAAAATTTTAATTTTCGACTACTATGTTTTCATTGGTAAAAATAGTTTTATTTATTTTCAATATCAAGTCAAAAATACAACAATTGTCTAATTTTGAAAATTCAATTAATCGATTGCGACCTACACTTGTAAAAACCAATTTTTGAGTTAATTTTTTTAGTTTTCTTCCCCCACTGCCACAAGTGTCCCGCTTGTTGGAAATAAAAAAATTAATACATTTACCAACATGAGCAGAAACTATAAATTTCAAAATCCTGAAGGACTTTATTTTATAAGTTTAGCAAAAGATTTTTGTAACAAAAAAAGGTTTAGTAACTTTATGCTTGATTTAAAAATAATAGAAACCACAAGCGAGGACGCTTGTTGCAGCGGGGGGAATTCCTGAGCCATTTTCTATATAAAAATGAATATGAACAACTTATTTCTAAAAATGATATTGATTTTTCTTGTGTTGAATGGTGTGTTTGGATCTTTTAATAATATACCCAAAAATAAAACTATAAAACCAAAAAAGCTATTGTTAGTAGCAACATTAGACGATTCTGTGGTATTGCATAGAAATGATACAGTATGGATAGAAAAAGCATCTTGCATAGAGCTAAGGATAGACACCATAAATACTTCAGAAATTAAAAAATATAAAAAGCGAGATGATTTATTCATTTATAGGGGTAATTCTTATGAAAGAAGTCAATTATTTAGTTTGTCTGAATACGATAATTTAAAATCGCATAAAATAACTTCATTTTATTTAGTTTCAGCTATGATAAGTTATATCGTTAATCCATTCAACCAAGGAAATTGTTTTGAAAAATATACAAAACAAAAATTACAATCGTATTATAATAGATTTGAAGAACGAACTATGTGGAAGGATGTGAAAATCTATATAACAGACATAACAGTTCTCTCAGATGAAGGAAATAAAATAATAGTTAATGATATAGTTATTAATATGGTAAAATAGGTAGTGTTACCCCCCGCTACCGTAAGCGTTCCCCGCTTCCGCAAGCGTCCACGCTTGTGGTAAATAAAAGTTAGAAATATAGTAGTGTAAAAAAAGTTTAGTAAATTTATCACAACTAAAGCGAAACACGTGTTTGATTTAGAATTAAAATATGTTTAAATTTAACAAAATAAAACCGCAAGCGGGACGCTTGTGGTAGCGGGGGAATTGTCGCATTTGATACTTGAATCTACCCCCTCACTAATTAAATTTCAAAATCAATAGCTCTCGAATCAATTAAGTAATTTAGCCGCTCCTATTCAAAGATTATTTATTTTGTCCAAAAAAATAGCCCTTTTCATTGTTATTCTTATTGTTTTATTTACAAGCATTGCTGCTTTTCTTTCTACCAAACTCGAATTTGATTATAATTTCGAGAATTTCTTTCCAAAAAACGATGCAGATTTAGATTATTTTTTAGAATACCGACAAGTTTTTGAAAATGATAATGATTATATTCTCATTGCCATTGGCGATGAAAATGGCATCTTCTCTACTGATTTCTTACAAAAAGCAGCTGCTTTTACCGAAGAATTGGAAAATACAAATCATGTGGTTTCTGTGCTTTCTCCAACCAACATTCAACAACCTATTGTAACCGCTTTTGGATATATGGAAATTCCACTACTCCACATCAACGAACCTGAAAAATATGCGAACGATTCTATTCGTATTTCAAAATCGAAAGAATACATAAACACACTCTTTGCTCCCGATTTTAAATCAATTTGCATTGTGGTAAATAACACGCAGATTATCACAAAAAAAGCTTCCGATGAATTGTATTATGACATTGAAGCATTACTCCAAAAATATAATTTTTCTATAACGCATTATGCAGGAAAAATAAGAGGTCAAAAAGCCTATCTAACTATTATGAAACAGGAATTAATTCTATTTTTATCCATTTCTCTTGGGTTAGTGATATTATTTTTAGCCTTGAGTTTTAGATCTTTATTTGGTGTTATTGTTCCTGTTATCACTGTGTTAATTGCTATTATTATCACCTTAGGAATAATGAAAATTACTGGAAAATACTTGGATTTGATGACTACCTTACTCCCAACTATTTTGTTTGTGGTAGGAATGTCTGATGCTGTTCATATCCTCAATCGTTATATTGAAGAACTCAGAAATGGTTTGCCAAAATTAGAAGCCATTAAAATTACTTTTAAAGAAGTAGGTTGGGCTACTTTCCTGACTTCCATCACCACTGCTGTTGGGTTTCTTACGCTTATGGCTATTCGAATTGTTCCGGTTAAAGAATTTGGATTATATTCGGCAATTGGTGTAATCGTTGCTTTTTTTGTTGCAATAACTTTGCTTCCAGCACTACTATCTTTGATAAAACCTCCTAGAATTTCTGCTAGAAATGAAATTTTTTTTTTTTGGAACAAATGGTTACATAAACTTTTTGTTTTCACACTAAAAAAATCAAAATGGATCGTTGGTATTTATATTTTGTTAATTGCATCTTCATTTGTAGGGATAAGCATTCTAAAAATAGACTATCGTTTGTTAGAAGATTTATCAGAAAAAAATCCCTTGCAACAAGATTTTAGGTTTTTTGAAAATTCTTACTCAGGTATTCGTCCTTTTGAAATGGCTGTTTCTCTCAAAGATACTTCTTTGTCGTTTTTCGATTATGAAGTCATCAAAGAATTAGACCAAGTTGAAAATTACTTATACAATCACTATAAAGCTCGTTTTTTAGCATCGCCTGTGGCAGTTGTAAAATCATTAAACAAAGCACTGAACAACGGCAACAGTAATTTTTACCGTATTCCTAAAAACGAAAAAGAGTATCAAAAAATAAAAAAAGCATTAAAAAAACCTCGATTGCAACAGCAACTCACCTCCATTGTTTCCAAAAAAAAAAATATGGCTCGGTTCACTGGTAAAATGGACGATGTCGGAAGCTATAAAGTAGCTCAGTTGAATGCCGATTTTGAAGTTTTTTTCAACACCCTCAACAGTCCTTTTATTGATTACAGAATGACAGGAACGGCACTGTTGGTAGATAAAAACAATGGCTTTTTAGCCATAAATATGGTGGTGGGTTTGGGCGTTGCTTTTTTATTGATTGCATTGTTGATGGGTTTCTTGTTTAAATCAATAAAAATGGCATTTGTCTCACTTATTCCTAATGTAATTCCCTTATTATTAATTGCAGGTATTATGGGTTTTTCAGGAACGAACATTAATATGTCAACATCAATTATTTTTACCATTGCTTTTGGCATTGCGGTAGATGACAGCATCCATTTTTTGAGTAAATATAAAATTCAATTAACAAAAAGAAGTTCTCCTTTTTTTGCATTAAGACGCTCGTTTCTCTCTACAGGAAAAGCCATTATTTTAACCTCACTCATTTTATGTGGCGGTTTTCTTTCTTTAATTTTTTCTGATTTTAAAAGTACTTTTCTTATCGGTGTTTATATTACGCTAACCCTACTACTAGCAGTAATTTCTGATTTGTTGTTGCTACCTATATTATTGAGTAAACAATATAACAAGAAGAATTGATAAACAAAATGGTATTGTGGGAACTCACTTTTTAGGGGTGTACGACAAATTTCCCTTTTTAATGGAATACTACACTTTTAAAAAATCAACCTATTGATTTTAAATGTATTGAAACTATATATTATAACTACTCAATCACTTATTTTATTCTCTTTGCCACAGATTTCACTAATTTGCACAGATTTTTTTCACAGATTTATCAATATATCTTTTATTTTAAATTAATGTGTTGATGCTACTCGTTGTGATTATATTTTCACAAAATAAACGCTTTTAGCGTTTATTAATCTGTGCAAATTAGTGAAATCTGTGGCAAAATGAGCAGTTGAGTAGTTAGCGAGAATAGAAAAATTTCAACCTCAAAACAGATAACTTTGTAATATATTTAAAATCATTAAATTAAAAATTAGTTATATAGGAGTTACTATATTTTTTGACGAATGGGATATTTGTCGTACACCTCTTTTTAGTCATCAAACAAACATTATTCAAATTATTTGTACTTTTGTGGTTGATGTTTAAAAAATATGGTTCCATATTAATGTTGTTTACCGCTCTGGCAATTATGCTTGGGCATAATCTCATTCCACATCATCATCACGATTTTGAGCAAGTTATTGTAGAGCATCATCATCATTCAGATGACCACCATCATGCTAGCGAACATCATCACGGAGATGAAGAAGATGAAAATAGTGAGGATGAAAAATCTGAATTCGGGCATTTGTTTTCTCATTTCCAGCACAGTGAAGATGAAGTTGCTTTTTTAAGCAGTCATCCTTTTACTAATTCATTATCAAAACAATTATCTCCATTTTCTTGTTTATTAATTGAAGTTTTTGTGCTTCAAAACATCGATGAATTTGTCAGGCAAAATTCACCGCCATACAAAGATGTTCATCAAAAATCGCAATACCACCTTCCTACAGGGTTAAGAGCACCCCCTACTTTCATCGTTTAATTTCCTTTGATTTTTCAAAGGGTAGTTTTCGCTTGTTTAATCATTTAACAAGTGTATTTTTTATTTTATTCAATTCAAAAAATTTAAACGATGAAGAAATCCATATTATCATTGGCTATTGTAGCCCTTTTATTTGTCGGATGTAACGATAAAAAAAACAATGAACATTCTCACGATGGTGAAGCTCACGAGCATACCACAGGAACACACGAACATGAAGATGGCTCGACACACGAAGACCATCAAGATGCTGAACATCATCAAGAGGAATTTAAGGTCGAAAATGACAGTACTTCTACGAATAATGAAGAACACGGACACCTTCACGAAGACGGAAACCACAAGCATTAATTAGAGTTTGTCCATAATGTCCGATATCTTCGTTATTCTCGACTTTCAAATCAGTCATGTACTTTAGTACACTCCTGATTCTCAAGTCATCGAAACATCAATCTCGAACATTCTGAACCAAACTCTCGACTTTATGGACTCTAATTAACTTTAAATTCTTATCAAATGAAAACAGCACCAACAATAATGATCTTGTTCGTATTCTTGTTTGCAGCTTGTACCGATAAAACAGCGGATGAACACGGTTACGAACACGAAGCAGGTGTACCGATAGCTATCGGTATAGAACCGCTTGCTTACACTATTTATACAGATAAATCAGAGCTTTTTGTGGAGTTTAAACCCTTGGTAGTTGGTAGTAAATCCAATTTTGCAGCCCACTTTACCATTTTAGGTGAAAATTTTTTACCGCTAACCGAAGGAAAAGTAACTGTAAGTTTGATTTTAGGCGAAACTGGAATCAGAAACAGTGCCGATACAGTAAGCTCACCTGGAATTTTCAGGTTGGCATTAATTCCTAAAAAAGCAGGAGTCGGAAAACTTGTTTTCGATATTAAAACCA
Source organism: Vicingaceae bacterium (assembly GCA_019429185.1). Lineage (GTDB taxonomy): Bacteria > Bacteroidota > Bacteroidia > Flavobacteriales_E > Vicingaceae > BRH-c54. The sequence goes on along the minus strand of JAHYJH010000033.1, from coordinate 5,279 downwards.
AGGACTATACCGACCAAATTGTGATGGAAAACATAACGGTTTATCCAGACGAACGCACTGTATTAGAAAATCAAACAGAAACAGTCGTATCTGACGAAATAGTTTATCTGAAAGAACAAGCTTGGAAAGTGGAATTTGCCAACACACCTATTCTAAAGCAATCCTTTAGCGACATTATTAAAACCAATGGACAAATTCTTTCAGCTCCAGGAGACGAAATGATGGTAACGGCAAGTGCAAGCGGAATTGTTTTGTTTTCAGGAAATAAAACCATTGTTGGCTCTGAAGTAACTAATGGAACGAACTTGTTTACTATTTCAGGAGGGAACATCACAGAAAGCAATATAGATGTTGTTTACAAAGAAGCCAAAGCCAATTATGACAAAGCAAAAGCAGATTTTGATCGGGCAAGCGAATTGGTAAAGGACGATATCGTTTCCCAAAAAGACTTTTTACAAGCCAAAGTTAATGTTGAAAATGCCCAAACTACATTTCATAATATTTCCAAAAACTATTCAGCCAAAGGACAAGGCATTTCTTCTCCAATAGCTGGTTTTGTAAAAAATATTTTGGTCAGCGAAGGGCAATATGTTGAAGCAGGGACTCCCCTCACCATTATTTCTCAAAACAAAAAATTGGTTTTACAAGCCAACGTATCGCAGCGTTATTTCAGTAAACTCCCTTCAATTACTTCTGCGAATTTCAAAACAGTAGGTTCTGAAACAGTTTATAACACACAGGAATTAAATGGTAAAATCATTTCATTCGGTAAAAGTGCTTCTGCTACTTCTCCTTTCATTCCTGTAACTTTTGAAGTTGATAACATTGGAAATATTATTCCCGGTTCTGTTGCAGAAGTCTATCTGAAATCTGCCCCTATTCCGAACGCATTGGTAATTCCTGTTTCGGCATTAATGGAAGAACAAGGGAAATTCTATGTATATGTGCAATTAGGTGGTGAAAGTTTTCAAAAAAGAGAAGTGAAACTTGGTGCAAGTGATGGAATAAATGTGCAAGTACTTTCAGGGGGTTCAGAAGGAGAAAGAGTGGTTTCCAAAGGAGCATATCAAATAAAATTATCTACGGCATCGGGTACTTTACCTGCTCACGGACATGAACACTAATTTGGGGAATGGTGAATGGTCAATGGTCAATGGTCAATGGTCAATGGTCAATGGTGAATTGTGAATGGTCAATAGTGAATGGTCAATGGTCAATAGTGAATGGTCAATGGTCAATAGTGAATGGTCAATAGTGAATTTATTAATTATAGTATCAACATTTTAAAATAAAAGTATATGTATTTAAAACTTAATCATCAAAAATTAGATGTCTATCAATCATCGAGAAAATTTGTACTTGAGTGTTACAAATTATCAAATCAATTACCAACTGAAGAAAAATTTGGAATAATTTCCCAAATCAGAAGAGCTGCTCTTTCGGTTCACTTAAATATAGCAGAAGGTTCATCCAGAAAATCGGAAGTAGAGCGAAAACGATATTTTGAGATTTCAAGAGGCTCTGTCATTGAAATTGATGCAGCACTCGATGTTGCTCACGATATAGGATATTTAAAAAACATAAATACAGAGACATTAGGTGAATCTATGGTAAAATGTTTCAAGATGCTCTCAGGGATGATAAAAGCGTGAATGGTTAATGGGCAATAGTGAATTGTGAATGGTCAATGGGGAATGAATAAGTCCGGAACACTAATTTGACGAATGGGAAAATATGTGAAAAGTTATAATTTAATACTCTAAAAAATTCAAATAATGTTTTTAAAACTGAATCATCAAAAATTGGATGTCTATCAAGCACCAAGAAAATTTATAATAGAATGTTACAGGCTATTAGTACCTCTGCCTTCTGAAGAAAATTCACAATTCACAATTCATAATTCACCATGTTAAACAAAATTATAAAATTCGCACTCAACAACCGCCTACTCATTGTAGTGGCTTCGGTATTGTTGATTGTGTTTGGCTCTTATGTAGCCATGCGAATGGAAGTGGACGTATTTCCCGACCTTACAGCACCAACCGTGGTTGTGCTTACCGAAGCACACGGAATGGCACCAGAAGAAGTTGAAAAACTCGTTACATTCCCCATAGAAACATCCGTAAACGGTGCGACTAATGTCCGTAGAGTACGTAGTTCATCTTCTGCTGGAATTTCAATCGTTTGGGTGGAGTTTGAATGGAATACCGATATTTTTAAAGCTCGCCAAATCGTGAATGAAAAAATCATTGCTGTTGGCGAGAAACTTCCTGATGGTGTTGGTAATCCTACAATGGCTCCGCAGTCGAGTATTATGGGAGAAATTATGCTCATCAGCTTAACGGCAGATTCTATCAATCAAATGGATTTACGCACCATTGCCGACTGGACTATCCGTCCACGATTATTGGCTATAGGTGGTGTAGCTCAGGTAGTTATAATTGGTGGCGAATACAAACAATATCAAATTTTAGCTTCACCCCAAAAAATGGATTTTTACAACATTTCTCTTTCGGAATTATTGAAGGCAAGCGAAGAAGCAAACGGAAATTCATCAGGTGGTTTTATCAACGAATACGGGAATGAATATATCGTTAAGGGAATTGGACGAACTAATTCCGTGAATGAAATAGGCAAATCGCTAATCAAAACGGTAAATGGCAACCCCATAAAAATTGAAGATGTTGCTGAAATAAAAATCGGTGCAGCTCCAAAAATCGGTAACGGTTCGCTAAAAGGTGAACCTGCCGTGATAATGACTGTGATGAAGCAACCTGCTACCAACACATTAGAATTGACCGACAAAATTGATGAAGTCGTTGCGGATATGCAGCGTAATTTACCCAAAAACATTCACATCAATACTAAAATATTCCGTCAAGCAGACTTTATCAATGCATCCATTAGCAATATTCAAAAAGTGTTGTTGGAAGGGACTGTATTTGTTATCATCATTTTATTTTTATTTTTGATGAATTGGAGAGCAACTGCCATTTCATTAGTCGCTATTCCTATTTCGTTGATTGTAGCTATATTGACGTTGAAATGGCTTGGGTTTACCATTAACACCATGAGTTTGGGCGGAATGGCAATCGCTATTGGCGATTTGGTTGATGATGCTATTATTGATGTGGAAAATGTGTTTAAGCGACTGAAAGAAAACGCTAAAAAACCAATTGCAGAACAACGGAATAAATTGAAAGTAATTTTTGATGCGTCTTTTGAGATTCGGACATCCATCATCAATGCCACATTTATCATTATAGTTGCATTTGTGCCACTTTTCTTTTTGTCGGGAATGGAAGGAAAATTGTTAGCCCCTCTTGGCATTGCATTCATTGTGTCCCTTTTCGCTTCTCTGATTGTTTCCATTACGCTTACACCTGTGTTGTGTAGTTATTTATTAACCAATGATAAAATGTTGCAAAAGCAGCACAAAGAAAGTTGGCTGGTAGAGCGACTTCAAAAAGTATATATCCAACTTCTTGAAAAAGTAATGCGTTGGAAAAAAATAATGATTATTGGATGTGTTGTTTTGTTTGCTCTTGCTTTACTGGCTTTTAGTCAGCTTGGAAGAAGTTTTTTACCTGAATTTAATGAAGGTTCCTTAGTGATAAGTGCTGTGAGTTTGCCTGGAATTTCTTTGGAAGAAAGCAATAAAATTGGCACTGACATTGAAAAAGCATTGCTTACTGTTCCCGAAATAAAAATTACCACAAGAAGAACTGGAAGGGCTGAACTGGACGAACACGCACAAGGTGTAAATGCTTCTGAAATTGATGCTCCGTTTACCTTAAATGACAGAAATCGTGCAGATTTCATGAAAGAAGTGCGTGAAAAATTGGCTGGTATATCGGGAGCTAATATTACTATTGGTCAGCCTATCGGACACCGAATAGACCATATGTTATCAGGAACTCGTGCCAATATCGCTATTAAAATATTCGGTGATGATTTGAACAAACTGTTTTCGCTTTCCAATCAAATCAAGAATGAAATTAAAAATATTGATGGATTGGTTGATTTGAGTGTGGAACAGCAAATAGAAATTCCTCAGATACAGATAAAAGCAAAACGTGATTTACTGAACCATTACGGAATTAGCATTGGAGCATTTAACGAATTTGTGGATGCTGCATTAGCCGGAGAAAAGGTATCGGATATTTATGAAGGAGCGAAAACCTTTGATTTGGTGGTTCGATTTGATGAAGATAACCGAAACAAAATAGAAGCTATACGGAATACGCTGATTGACGTTGGCAATAGTGAATTGACAATAGGAAATAGGCAATCGGCAATGGTGAATAGTGAATGGTCAATGGGTAAAAATTCACAACTCACCATTCACCATTCACAAAAAATTCCTCTACACTATGTGGCTGATGTAATAAGTACAAGTGGACCTAACACCATTAACAGGGAAAATGTGGAACGCAAAACCGTTGTATCTGCCAATGTTGCCGGGCGTGACCAAAAAAGTGTTGTGGAGGACATTCAACAAATTATCGAGAAGAAAATAAAACTTCCCGAAGGCTATCATATTGAGTATGGTGGTCAGTTTGAAGCAGAAGCGGAAGCCTCAAAAACCTTAGTGGCAACATCCCTACTTTCTTTGCTGGTCATATTCTTATTGCTCTTTCAGGAATTTAAGAATGTTAAGATTTCAGGAATTATTTTACTGAATTTACCTTTAGCTTTAATCGGAGGCGTATTCAGCATTTATTTTACAAGTGGAATTTTAAGCATTCCTGCTATTATTGGTTTTATAACGCTGTTTGGAGTAGCTACACGAAATGGTATTCTGTTGGTGTCGCATTACAAAACCTTACAAGAAGAAGGATTGAATTTATATGACACCATTATTCAGGGTTCTAAAGACCGTTTAAGCCCAATTTTAATGACTGCACTAACGGCTGGTCTGGCATTAATTCCTTTAGCTATTGCAGGGGATTTACCTGGAAATGAAATACAAAGTCCAATGGCAAAAGTCATACTTGGTGGGCTGCTCACTTCCACGCTACTCAACATTTTTATTGTTCCTGTAGTGTACTTTCTGGTGAATGGTCAAAAGGGAATAGGCAATGAAGATAGGTGAATAGTGAATCGTGAATGGACAATTTAAAAAAATTATTATTTAAAAATTATCACTTATGTGATTAGTTTCACTACGTTGTTCCCTATTTTCATTCTTTTTCTTACGAAATGGAGCGTAGCGAAATGAAGTAAGAAAAAGAATGAAACCTTGTTTATATTTGTTAATCTAAAAAACAAAAATATGC
>JAHYJH010000032.1 GCA_019429185.1 Vicingaceae bacterium | reverse complement strand
ACCATATACAAGCGTGTATGGTATGGGAAAGATATGTTCAATAATTTTAAAATGAGAGAAAAAAACAGATAAAAATGATAAAAACAAAAAAAATGGACTAATAGAAAAAAATTACAGAAATTAGCCCTAAATAACTGGCTGGAATAAAATTCCAAAAGGAAAAAATTGAAAAAAATTGGACTTTATAGACAGACACTAATTAGATTATATAATCAAAAATTTTTTGTACATTTGCAGACTGAAATACGAAAATAGTCTAAAGGTTTTTAAATGGAGAAGGATGAAATTATTATTCAAAGCATCATAGATGCCGCCAAAAAACTGACGCAGCAATATGGATTGAGCAAAACTACTATGGAAGATATTGCCAAAGTAGCGGGTAAAGGAAAAAGCACCTTATATTATTATTTCAAGAGTAAGGAAGAAATTTTTGATGCGGTAATCAATCAGGAAATGGACGATTTTTTCACAACAGTAAAAACGGCTGTACACAAACAAGTTGATGCTAGCGAAATGCTGAAAGCATACATTATTACCAAAATAAAAACATTGAAAATAAAAGTAAACCTTTACAGGTTTGCTATTGAAACGGATTTGCACCATAGAGCAATCAATGATTTATTTTTTAAACTTAAAAACAGATATGATAACGAAGAAAAAATGCTGATAGGTTCCATATTGAAGTTGGGCATAGACAGCAAACTTTACAAATCCGAAATACAAGATGATATTGACATCTTAAGTGAGTTGCTGGTTACTTGTGTACGAGGCGTTGAAACGGAAATTGTAACATATAACAAATACAAAACACTGACAGATAAGGCTGATATGTTGGTGAATATCCTTACCAAAGGTATCGGGAGATAACAGCACAATGAAATCAGTAAGGTGCTTTTCGTAGCATTTTTTTAGAATTAAAAACAGACTATAAAACGAATATAGTCTAAACGTAAAAATAAAAAAATAGAAAATGAAGGTAATAAACCATTTTGCCATAATAGGCATTGCCGCACTCACAGCTTGTTCTCAACAGGAAAAAACTACACCTGCCGATTCAGACAAAGCCGTAAACATTCAGACCGAACAGCTGATAAGTTACATCGGTATTATTCAATCGGGTTATTCAGGAGTTGTGGAAGCAAGGCAAACTACACAATTAAGTTTTGCTGTAATGGGAACTGTAACGGAAGTATTGGTGGAAGAAGGACAATCGGTAAGCAAGGGACAATTGCTTGCCAAAGTAAATTCAGCTAATGCCACCGATGCATATCAAATGGCTTTACTCAAACAACAACAAGCGGAAGACGCATACAATCGTTTAAAGCCTATGAAAGAAAACGGCACACTTTCCGAAATAAAGTGGGTGGAAGTAGAAACAGGACTTAATCAGGCAAAAGCCGCTGTTTCCATTGCCAGAAAAAATATCAACGACCATAATTTGTACGCTCCTGAAAATGGCACTATTGGCAGAAAAAACATTCTTCCTGGTATGAATGTAGTGCCGACAACTACCACTTTGGAGTTGCTGAACATACAAACGGTTTACGTTAAAATTCCTGTTTCGGAAAATGAAATAAGCCTGTTTAAAAAAGGTGGAACGGCACAAATCAGTATTAACGCCATAAATAAAAAGGCAATAGGAACGGTAAAGGAAATCGGTGTATCGGCAGATATTCTCTCACATACTTATCCTGTAAAAATTGAAGTGCAAAATACGGACGGAGCTATAAAACCCGGAATGATATGTTCCGTTCAGGTTGGAGTGCAAGACAACCGTTCAGGATTATTGGTTTCCAATAAAGTGCTGCAAAAAGACGTAAACGGCAATCAATTCATCTTTATTGAAAAAGGCGGACAAGCCGAAAAGATACTTGTACAAACCATTGCCTTGATTGACAACAAAGTTTTGATACAAGGAGAAGTGCCGCAAGACGCAAACATCATCATTTCAGGACAGCAAAAATTAAGTAACGGTACATCTGTAAAAATCATCAAGTAAGGTATGTCAAAAAAGAATTTCAATATCATAGAATTGGCTATGAAGCATAAGCAGATAGCCGCAATCATTACATCTATATTAGTGCTGTTTGGCGTGTTCTCACTAATAGTAATGCCGAGAAACGAATTTCCTGAATTTACCATTCGACAGGGACTAATTATAGGCGTTTATCCTGGTGCTAGTTCCGAACAGGTAGAAGAACAATTATCCACCAAAGTAGAAAGTTTTTTGTTTGGCTTCGCAGAAGTAAACAGGGAAAAAACTTATTCCATTTCTAAAGAGGGAATGTTGATTTTGTTTGTAGAAGTAAATAACAATGTAAAGGATCCAGACGGTTTTTGGGATAAGATAAAATTTGGACTAAACAACCTGAAAGCAGAATTACCACCGCAGGTTTTAGCATTAATAGCCAATAATGATTTTGGCAACACATCAGCCATTTTGCTCACGGTACAATCTGATAGTAAAACCTATAAGGAGCTTGACCGTGAATTGAAAATCATTGAAAATGAATTACGTAAAATAAAGGCGGTTTCAAAAGTAAAACACTTTGGCTTAACGCAGGAACAAATTACGATCTATCCTGATAACGACAAGTTGGCTTATTATGGCGTAAAACCTATGAGCGTATTGGCAGCCGCACAGTTGGAAGGGGCGGTATATTATGGCGGGGAGTTGGATAATGGCGAACTCATTACCCCGATACACATTCCAGCTACTTATAACACGGAAGAAGATATTAAAAACCAAATCGTTTATGCCGACCCGACAGGCAATGTTATCCGTGTAAAAGACATAGCTCGTGTAGTAAGGGAATATCCAAAGCCTGACGCTTATATTAAAAATAACGGCACAAACAGCCTGTTGATTTCGTTAGAAATGCAACCCAGCAACAACATTGTTTCTTTTGGTAAAACGGTGGATGAAAAATTGCAAACGCTGAAAGGTAAAATTTCGTCTGATGTGCAGATAGCAAAAATTGCCGATATGCCACAAGCCGTTGGGCGTTCTATTACGCACTTTTTAAAAGAATTTTCCATCGCCATTTTTGCAGTAATTATTGTTATTATGTTATTGTTACCATTCCGTGTCGCAGCAGTTGCTGGTGCCACTATTCCCATATCCATTTTTATTACACTTGGAATTTTATATGTGTTCGGAATAGAGCTTCATACCGTTTCATTAGCCGGATTGATAGTAGTATTGGGCATGGTAGTAGATAATGCCATTGTGGTTTTAGATGGTCATATAGAAAAATTAGACCACGGAGAAACACCTTGGAATGCAGCTTGGAAAAGCACTAAAGAACTTTTTGTTCCTGTATTTTCTGCAACCATGACAATAATCGCCACATACATTCCATTGGTGTTTTTCCTTGATGGAATGGTTGGTGACTTTGTAGGTTCATTGCCCATCACAATCGGAGTAGCATTAATTACATCATTGCTCATAGCTTGTTTGCTTGTACCTTATATGAGTTATGTATTCATCAAAAAAGGAATTAATAAAGAGACAAACAAACCCAAGAAAAAATCATTATTGGAGTTCGTTCAGAAGGGTTACGATAACTCATTGGAAATAATGTTTCGTATTCCTAAAACAACAATTTTTTTGGGAATAACATCTATTGTATTGGGTGGGCTAATTCTTGCCTTAATTCCCCGTCAATTATTTCCAAAAGTGGAAAGAAATCAATTTGCAGTTGAGATTTATTTACCGGAAGGAAGTACATTAAATCAAACAGCTTTTGTTTCAGATAGTCTAGAACAAATGCTGATGAAAGACAAGCGAGTGGTAAATGTTGCAGCATTCGTAGGTACTAGCTCACCTCGCTTTCACACAACTTATGCACCCAATTTCCCCGCCAAAAATTATGCTCAGTTAGTTGTCAATACACAAACAGCAGATGATGCTGTTGCTCTTTTGAGTGAATACGAAACGAAGTACAAAAATCTTTTCCCTAATGCTTATGTCAGAATGAAGCAATTAGACTTGTTAAGCACCATTGCCCCCATTGAAGTGCGAATTAGTGGGGATAATAAAGACACTATCAAAGCAGTGGCACAAGAAGTAAAAGCTGCAATGGAAAAAAATGAAAATGTTATTTGGGCAAGAACAGATTACTTAAATCCTAGACAAGGCGTAAGCGTTCAGGTAAACGATGAAACCGCTAACCGGTTGGGACTCACCAAAGGTGTAGTAGCCACTTCATTGGCAGCAGGTTTTTCAGGAATACCTATTGGCACTATATGGGAAGGCGATTATCCTGTAAGCATAAAGTTGATGAATGAACAGCAGCAAAAAAACGGATTTGATGATATCGCTAATCAAAATGTTACATCGCCATTGACAGGGGCAACTGTTCCTATTAGACAAATAGCAACAAGCATAACCAACGATTGGAGCGAAGGGCAAATTATCCGCAGAAACGGCACAAGAACAATTACGGTTCGTGCTGATGTAAAACGTGGTGTGTTGACTTACAAAGTATTGACTGATTTAAAATCGGAAATCAAAAAATTACACAAAGCAGAACAAGTTACGCTGACGTACGGAGGAGAAGAAGAAAGCGAAATAGAAAACTATATTCCATTAGCCAAATCCTTGTTAGCAGGTGTGATGTTAATATTTTTTATTCTCTTGTTTCAATTCAAAAATGCAAAGTTGGTTTTTCTTGTAATGATGACAATGCCTTTGAGTTTTCTTGGAGCAGCATTGGGTTTATTGATTACAGGTTATCCGTTCGGGCTTACTTCTTTCTTAGGTATTATGAGTCTTATGGGTATAGTTGTCCGAAACGGCATTATCCTGATTGATTATGCTGAAGAATTAAGAACGAAACATGGAATGACACTTTCTGAAGTAGCAATAGCAGCAGGCAAACGCAGGATGCGACCGATTTTTCTCACCTCTTTTGCAGCAGCCGTTGGTGTAGTTCCGATGATGCTGAGTGGCTCTACTCTTTGGGGTCCACTTGCTGCAGTAGTCTGTTTCGGATTATTGGTTTCAATGGTGCTCACACTTTTTATGATTCCCATAATGTATCAACAATTATTTAAAAAGAATTACGCTTAAAAATAGAGCAATGAAAAAAATAATAATAATCGTAGTTGCTGTAATTATATCAGCAACCTCATACAGTCAAACAATAATAACATTGGAGCAAAGCAAATCGCTTGCCTTGGAGAACAACAAAGCATTTCAAAATAGTGCTTTGGAAGTAGAAGCAGCACAACAGGTTAAGAAAAATGCCTTTACAAACTATTTTCCAAAAGTGAGCGCCAATATAATTGGTTTTCAAGGAATTGACCCACTTATTGAATTTAATGTACCGGGTGGTAACCTACCTGTATATAATGGTAATCCAGCCAATTTACCCGCTGCCACAGAATTCGCCTACTTCCCTGGTATAGAATTAAGTATGTTTCAACGTTCGGCAATAGGGTTCTTGAATATAGCACAACCCATTTATGTGGGCGGGAAAATAAGCACTGGCAACAAATTGGCAGCCCTTAATGTAAATGTAAAAGAACATCAGAAGCAACTAACAGAAAAAGAGATTTTACTTAAAACCGAACAGCAGTATTGGCAGTTGATTTCCTTACATGAAAAACAAAAGACATTGGAAAAATACGAACTCCTACTTAAAGATATTCGCAAACAGGTAGATGATGCTTTTGAAGCAGGTTTGATTATAAAAAACGATGTACTGAAAGTCCAAATCAAGCAAAGCGAATTGGAATTCAATAAAAGCAAATTGCAGAACGGAAAAAAATTGGCAACCATACAATTCTGTCAAACCATAGGAATACCTTTTGACAGCACATTGGTATTACAAGAAACGATTGATATAAGCCAAAGTCCTGCTTCTTTCTATACCAACAACGAAGCAACATTGACTAACAGAGTCGAATACAACCTATTGGAAAAATCAGTAGAGGCAGCTCAATTGCAAACCAAAATGAAAACAGCTGACTATATGCCTACCTTTGCTGTTGGGTTGGCAGGATATCATGTCAATATGTTAGAGAAAGGAGTAGATAATTTTACCAATGGATTGGGGTATGTTTCCGTTTCCATTCCTATATCCGATTGGTGGGGAGGCTCTTACGGCATAAAAGAACAAAAAATAAAACAGCAGGTAGCCGAAAACACTTTTGAAGATACCAAAAGATTGCTTATCCTTCAAATGGAAAAGGTCTGGACGGACGTAAACGAAGCGTGGAAGCAAATTGCCATTATGAAAGAAACAACCCTGCAAGCAGAAGAAAATCTGAAAGTAAGTCAAACGGGCTATGAAAGCGGTGTAGTAACCTTATCCGATTTATTGGAAGCACAGGCAATAGTTACTGAAACAGCTAATAAATTGATAGATGCACAAACGCAATACAAGTTGGCGGTTACTACTTATTTGCAGGTAACCGAAAGAAAATAGAATTGGTAAAAGCTGGTTTGTTTATTCATCCCCTAAAAAGTCAATTGATGGTTAACTTAAGCTTTTTAAAGTTTGAGTGATTATTATATGTTTTTTAAAAATAAGTGAGTTTTTAAACAAAAATAACTTACTTATTTTAAGCATTTTAACTCATGCACTTGTTTTTTTAGCTTAAATCAACAACCTTATAAAACTTGACAATTATGGATAAAAAAATAAAAAAAGGGAAACAACAACTAATGTAAATACTAAAATGAAAGTAGAAATTTGGAGCGATGTAATGTGTCCGTTCTGTTACATAGGCAAACGGAAATTTGAAGCTGCATTAGTCTAGTTTGAACATATACTTAACCCAAATAAGAACCCGAAAAATCGGGTTTAATAATTTGGAAATTATCAGTTAAGATACTATCAAATATTTTCTTCATCCATGTTTGTAAAGAAATTAATTACAGCAATTCTAAAGTCATCAAACTTTTGATAGAATTGATTATAGCAATACTTTTTTCTTCAATATTTTCCAAAGTCGTTCAATAATATTGATGTTTGGAGAATATGCAGGCATGAAATACAATATGATACTAGGATGCTCTTTTAAAAATCCTTGACCAGTTGAGTATGATAATACCTATCATTATCAAGAATAATATGAATTTTCCCTTCTTTTTGTTCGTGCAATATCAATGAAAGCAACGTAATCATCGTTTGTGCGTTAATTTTTTTCATCTTCCACATACAAAACTTGCTTTGTAACAAGATTGATGGAACTATTGATATTTATTCTTTGCCTACCATTATTGGTTTTTAACTGTTTTGTTTTTCTTTTTTTATCCAGCTATAAGTTGCAATAGCATTGTAATGTGGATGTACTCCATCTACAAAGTAGATTTGGTCTTTGGCAGCTAAGTTTTGTTTTAACAACTCGTATTTTTCTACAAATTCTTCTTGTTTTTTTACATCTACTTTGCAAAGAGTTAGCACAGGTTTTTTGTAAACAAAACCTAGTCTGTTGAGCAAAGAAGTAATTCCACTTGGCGAATAAGTAATGATGAATTGCTCAAAAATCCATACGATTATACCTTTTGAGTCTAAATAAGTAGTGTTCTCCAAGTGTTGCTCCAATAACTTTAGCTGCTTAGTATCAAGATATACCTAACACAAATAGCTTTTTGGAAAATGAATGTATTTTGGTTACCGAAAAAATAGAAATTTACAATTTCTATTTTTATAGGTTTCGAGTCCCGAAAGTTTAACTTTCGAGTATTCTTGAAAACTGAATATTACTGAAAATTAGTAGCTTTTCTCCCGAAAAGCTACTAATTTTCAGTATCCATAAATTAAATCATTGATGTTTCGTAATGTTGTCGTTTATTATTTTCTCCCTATTAAATCCAATACACCATTAATAAAAGTTAATGGATGAATAGGATTACCAGGAACATACAAATCAATTTTTAATGTTTTCAATATATTTCTATTAATGGCAGGACTGTCCACAAAAATTCCACCACTAATGGCATCAACACCACAAAGGATAACAATTTTAGGTTCTGGTATGGCTTCATAAGCAGTTTGTAAAGGCTTTGCCATATTTTCTGTAATAGGACCTGTAATAACAATTCCATCTGCATGACGTGGCGAAGCAACAAAGTCAATACCATAACGACCCATATCGAAGTTTACATTAGAACACGCACCTAATTCTAGCTCACAACTTCCATCGCCTCCAGCAGAAACTTGACGTAATTTTAATGAACCTTTAAAATAATGTTGAATTTCGGCTCTTATTAAATCTGCGTTTAATGTGATGGGCTTGTCCTCTCCTTCTTTCACTAACAACCCATCTAAACTATTGGTTGCAATTTTATAATCTTTGGTAAACTTTATTTTATGAGGAAAGGCAATAGCACATTCGCCACAAAAAGTGCATTTTCCTAAATCGATTTGAATAGGATTGACAGCAATTGCTTGGGTTGGGCAACATTCTTTCAGAGCTTCATTATCAACACTTTCTTTACTAATAACAGGTCTTCCTCTAAAAACACCCGGTGCTTCAACAGTTCTTAAGTTAGGAATGTATTGTTTTCCTTGATGATAAAGTATTTTGATATTTTCTAACATGGTTTAAAGTTTAGAGATTAGTTGGAAGTCCGAAGTCGGAAGACACATTTACACATTGTTACATCTACACATTTGTTTATTATAAATCGTGTCCACAATAAGAAAGATTAAAACTTTTGTTGCAAATTGGAAAATCTGATATTTCGTTATTTCTAACCGACATAGCAACTGCTAACCAATTATGAAATGAAGGATCTTTTATTTTATAGTGAATCAATTCTCCTTTTGCATCTGTTATTGCACAATGGCAAATTTCTCCTCTCCATCCTTCTACTAATGAAAGGACAAAAGAATTTGGTGTAAGTTTTTGTTGTATTTTTTCTTCTTCTTGTTGTAAAGGAACATTAGCCAACAGTTTTCTAATATAATGGATAGATTGTTTAACTTCTTCTCTTCTAATTTGTCCTCTTGATTGCACATCACCATGTCCTTTTAAAATAGGCTGATGGGCTAATAATGGATAATAACCATAAGGATGCGAACTTCTTATATCTCTATTAATATCAGTCATTCTAGCAGCCATACCTACTAAACCAATTTCTTTACCTAATGGGTTGGATATAATTCCGGTTTTTTCTAATCTACCTAAAACGGTAGGGGTATGGAATGTGTTTTTACACATTTCATCAAAATCGGGCTCAAATTTATCTAAAAGGACAATTAATTTTGTTTTTAACTCATTGGTGAGAGGAAAATGGTTACTTCCTACACGTATCAGACTTTTCCCTAATCTATTACCACACCATTCTTGAAAAAAGTTGATGATAGGAGTTCGTAATCTACCAAAAACAGCACTACCCAGTTGAAAAGCAATGTCTGTACAAATTCCACTTAAATCACCTGTATGAACGGCTATTCGCTCTAATTCTAAAGCAATAGTTCTACTCACCATAATTTCTTCCGAAACCACATTATTACTTAATGATTCCCATAAATTAGCAAAGGCGGTAGTATGTCCAATAACACTATCTCCAGCTATGTTTTCAGCTAACGTATTTCGTTCAATTAATTTTTTCTTCTGTAAAAATAAATTTTCTATGCCTCGATGTTGGTAGCCCAATTGGATTTCGAGGTGTAAAATTTGTTCACCATTACATAAAAACCTAAAATGACCAGGCTCTATAATTCCTGCATGAATAGGTCCAACACCAACTTCATGTAATTCTTCACTTTTAATTTTAAAAAATGGATAATTAGCAATAGTATTTTTTGGTTGTTGTCTATTAAAAGAATACCGAACAGGTTTTAACCAAGGATGATTGGTGTAGTTTATTCCAAAGTTTTCATGAATTTCACGCTCAAATTTTTCAAAAGCTAAGTGTTGTTCAGAAAAAGAGGGGTAGGTTTTTTCTAAATTGATAATGGATGAAGATACCAAAATGGTTTGATTAGCATCATTTGCAATGCAACAAAATAATTTCACATTTTTGTTGTCAACTATTCCAAAATAATTAACACAGTGATTTTCTTCTGATTTTAGTAAAAAAGTATTAAAAATCAAAAAATCTTGGTAATCTAAAACTGGAATAGATGTTACTGGTATTTGTTGATTATTTTTTATGACAATAGCACTCATATTTTATAAAGGTAAATTTTTAACAGCTTCATTAATTAAGTCTATCATTTGTTGAGGAGGATTAATTCCTAAATAAATAACTAAACAAAATAAAATGAATTGAGATAGTGATTCTATAGGTTTTATCTTTTCGATATTATTTTCATTAAAATTAACAGGAGGTGAAAATAATAATTTGAATATATTTTTTCCAAAAGCCCAAAGTATGATGGTTAGTAATATTAAAATTAGAATAAGTATAACAATGTAATGGGCTTCAAATAAGGCACGAAAAACCATAAATTCGCTAATAAACAAACCAGATGGAGGCATCGCTGTAACAGAAATAAAAGCCAATAACATTACCATTGCTCCTGTTAAGTTATATTTAAAATAATTACCAACATCATAAATACTTTTGCTGCCAAAAATCCGATAAATCTGTCCCATTTGAAAAAATAACCCAGCTTTTACTAACGAATGAAATAGTAGATGCAATATAGCTGCATAATAACCAACACCTCCTGCCATTAAACCCAGCATAACAATGCCCATGTGTTCCATACTTGAATAAGCAAACATTCGTTTGATGTTTTTAACTTTTACCATATAAACGGTTGCAATAAAAATGGAAGCAACTGCTGAAATAAGAATGATATGATTAGTCCAAAGGAGTAGTGAAGTTTGTGCAATAATCTCATAAAAACGGAAAATACCAAGAAAGCCAACATTTAACAAAACACTCGACAATAAGGCTCCTACGGGCGAAGGAGCTTTGTCTTTTGCATCAATACCTGCTGTGAACATAGGAACTAGGCTTAATTTTGCAGTATATCCGGTAAAAATAAAAATGAAAGCCAGTTGAAGCCAAAAGGTATTCAAATCAGTTGCTTTTTTCAGTAAGGCTGTGTAGGAAAGATCAGCATGACCAACTTCTTGAACGGCAATACTTAAAAATAAAATACCAATAAAAACAAGTGTTATGCTGATGGAACAAACAAAGATATATTTCCATGTTCCTTCTAACGATCTTAAGTTTCTGCGGTGGTAGATTAAAGCTGAAGCAGAAAAGGTTGTTAATTCAACAAATACCCATGTTAATCCAATATGATTAGATAAATAAGCTAAACTTAATGCAGCAATTAGCAATACCATTGCAGCTAGATAAATACTTCTATTTTTATCCGGATCGTTGTGTTTTGAAAAATAGATAAAACTGTGGATAAATGCAGGTATAGAAATGATACTAATGGTAATAAGAAGTAATATTCCAATAGCGTTTGGAACAAAATACCCGAATTCTTCTATATTTTTATGTTGGTATTCATAAACTGTGAAAAATCCTTGCATGAGTACAAATAATCCAACTAAAAAATAGCTTATTTTTTTATTTCTGTTAAAAAATAAACTTATCAATATTATAAGTGATCCAATTAAATAAGGTACTGTCATTTTGTTATAAATAAATTAATCCTTAAGGTTTCTAAGTTGGTTTACATCTACATCTTTCAACACATCTCCGATTTTATTTAAAAAGACTCCTAATAATAAAACGGATATAAATAAATCCAATAATATTCCACTGTTTACCAACATTGGCATTTCATTACCAACAGCAAGAGAAAGAATAAAAACTCCATTTTCTATGATTAAAAATCCCATTACGTGTGTGATAATTTTTTTACGACTACCAATAATGTATAAACCGACAAACAAAGAGGATAAAGCAGTAACAAAATATACTTTGTTTAATTTAATATCAATTATCATATTAGAAAGCAAAAAGGTAATTACAATAATTGAAGTAACTATAATTAAAGAAACGAAATTGGGTAAGTAGGGTTCAGCTTCTCTAGAAAAATTATTTTGTTTAATGGTATAGCTTAAAAAAAGCGGAACAGCTATTGTTTTAAAAACAATGGTTTCAATAAGTATAAAAGTTAAATTAATAGGGTTCATTTCATTTAACTCAATAAAACTCGAAAAAAACAATAATAAACCCTGAAAAGCTAAAATTCGAACATAACTCATTATTCTATTAGCAATGCTTAAATAGATTAACGACATTAAATAAGTAATTAAAAGTACGTTTGTCATAATAATATAATTTTAAACAATTTTTTTTAGAATAAGCAGTACTCCGAAAAAAATTAATAATGATAATGATGTTAAAGTAAAGATAAATTGTGCATTATTTCCCATTCTAAAACGGGCATTAAAAGACTCAAGTATGCCTACTATTATTGCAAACGTAAATTGAACTGCCAAAAAAATAAGAATTGAAATATATATTGGTAAGGATTCAATAAAGAAATTTGCAATTAAAGCTCCGTACATAGCAAATTTTAAATTAGTAGCATAGAGTATTAATCCTAAATCAAAACCACTATTATCTAAAATCATTACTTCGTGAACCATTGTTAATTCTAAATGAGTCTTGGGATCATCAATTGGCATTCGGCTATTTTCTATCATAGCAATCATAATTAGTATAAATGTTGCTAAAATTCCTAATGCGTAGGAGATGTAGGTGCCAAAATGAAGCGAGGTAAAGATATCTACAAAAGAGGTATGTCCTGTAAAAAGTGCAAAAGAACCCATCAAAATAAAAAATGCTGGTTCTGCTAATAATGAGTATAAGGCTTCTCTACTTGCACCCATTCCCTCAAAACTACTTCCAGTATCTAACGCTCCAATAATGCTAAAAAATTTGCCAATTGCTAATACATAAGCAAAAAATACAAAATCACCATTAAAAGAAACTAATCCTGGATACTCTCCAAATGGGATGGTCAGTATAGCCATAAGTACAGATGCAAAATAAATACTGGGTGCTATCTGAAAAATAAAACTGGTGGTTTCACTATATACGGCTCCTTTTTTCCATAGTCGGAACACATCTTTCATAGGTTGAAAAATACCCGGACCTTTTCTTCCTGAGGTAATACTTTTTGTTCGTATTACTATTCCCATAAAAAATAAACTGGCAATTATTATTAATGGTAAACTTATCATGTTAAATTAAATTTATAAATTCTATTAGTTTTAAAAAAGCATTGTACAATAATGGTAATCCAATAATTAGTACTATAAAAATAGCTCCATATAAAACATAAATTTGCGGATTTCCATTTTGTATAAACCTAAATTTTCCAAATATAAAATACATTCTTCTCAATGGAATTGCTATTAACCATTCTTCCATCTTATCTAATGGATGGGTTTTATGTTCTCCCATTTTTGGAAACACACCTGTTACTTCAGTTTTATTTTTTCTAATTAAAAGTAAGGGCTCGGCTAATTTTCGAAAAGATCTAATAAATGAACTTGCGGTATATTGCATTTTTTCTGAATTAGCAACATATCCACAACCCCATGTTGGAGCTATTATTTTTGGTTTTAGTGCTGTGATTTTTGTCCTTATCCAATATATTGTTATTCCTAATGCGATAAAACCTAATGCACATAAACCGATATTTTGCAGCGTGTCGTATGGTTGAAAATTGATAGCTAATTCGCTTGGTTGTATTATCTTATTGGTAAATAATTGGATAAGTTTAGTTAAAATTTGCATGAAAAATTGAGGAAATATACCAATAGAAATGATGAAAGCGGCAATTAAGTACATGGGAATGAGTTTCCATTTCCCAGCTTCTTTCACTGTTCCATGAAATTGGTAACGAGGTTTGCCTAAAAAAATAATACCAAAAGCTTTAGTGAAACAGAGTAACGCCAATCCTCCTATTAAAACAAGTCCCAAAATGGAAAACAGAAAAATAAAAACATTTAATAATATTTTGTTTTCGATTCCATTAAATAAACCCGAATAGATAAGAAATTCGGAAATAAAACCATTGAATGGGGGTAGTCCACAAATTGCTAAAGCCGCTATTAAAAATAGAATTGCAGTATGAGGCATTGATTTAATAAGTCCTCCTAATTTTTCAATATTTAATGTGTGTGTTGCTTGATAAATGTTTCCAGCACCAAAAAATAATAAGGATTTAAAAAGTGAATGATTAAGCACATGAAGTAATCCTCCTCCAAATCCTAAAATAACCAATGTAGGATTGTTTTCACCGATACCAATGGTTCCTAAACCGATGCCAATTCCTATAATTCCAATATTTTCGATGCTATGATAAGCAAGCAGGGTTTTAATATTGTGCTGAATAATAGCAAGCATTACTCCGTAAACACCAGAGATTACCGAAAAAATTAAAATTAAACTTCCTAAAATAGTAAAATCGGTAGTTATTAATAACAGCATTCTTAACATTCCAAAAATTCCAATTTTTATAATTACACCACTCATGATACCTGAAATATGTGCTGGAGCAACTGGGTGTGCATAAGGTAACCAAGTGTGAAAGGGTACAAAACCTGCTTTAATAGAAAATCCAATAAAAAAGAAAAGGTATAACCCAAAGCTAATAACAGAAGGGTTATTCGTAGAAAAAACAGATATAGCATTAAAATCGTATGAATTTGTTCGGTAGCATACCCAAATAAAAGCAACTGTTAAAAACAAAATACTTATGTGTGATTGTATTAAAAAATTTATTCCAGCCTTTAAAGTAGCTCTTTTGTTATGTTCAAAAATAACAAGCACAAAACTTGATAAAGCCATTATTTCCCATGCAAACAAGAAAAGGATAGCGTTTTGTATTGCACAAATTCCCATTAAAGCAACCTGCAACAAAAGATAAGCAATACAGTGTAACGAAATATTGTGCGTTTGATTTTTATAGGCTTTCATATAATGGAGTCCATAAATGGCACCTGTTACTAATGTAAAATTAATAACTACTATAAACCAAGCAGACAAAGCATCTATTCGAATAGGAATTTCACCAGTAATTAATGTTCCATTAAAAATGATTTCCAACTCTTCTCCTAACAGGATAGGAAGTGCTATCATTCCACTCATAATAGAATTAATAATAACAACAAATAGGGTAATGATTCCTTTAAAACGAACAGTTAGGAAGGGTATTGCAATGAATGTTAAGGCAACAAAAATAGAATATATTAAAAATATAGTCATTTAGATGAGATGAAATAGCGTACTTAAAAAGATAACCAAAATAAATAATAATCCATATAAAACGTAAAAATGAGTTTTCCCATTTTGAATAAATACAAAATAATTCATACTGTAAAGCAATCTATTTGTTATTGGTTTTAGAAATGTTTTTTCAAAAAAATCTAAATAATGCGATTGATACGACCTTTCTGTTGGAAAAACAGTAGTTATTTCAATTTCGTGATACACTTTTCTTTCTAAAACGATAAAGTTCAACAATTTACTCAATGACTTAGAAAATGATTTTCCAGTATATTGCATGTTTACAGCAGGTGCTACATAACCACATCCCCATGTACTTTTTCTGACAGCTATCTTTTGTTGAGTTAACAATTTTCTTAAAAAATATACAACTATAATGAGTAGTAAGAAAATAGTAGCATAGAATCCAACGATTCCAATTAAATCCAACATAGGATAAAATGCTATTACATCTGTGTGTTTAATAGCAGGAACAATACCTATAACAATATCAAGTAGTTGAATAAAAAATAGTTGAGGAAACAAACCAATACAAAGTATAAACGCAACAATGATATATTGAGGAATCCGCATAGATAACTCGACTTCTTTGGGCGTATGATTCAATTTTTTTCGGGGATTACCTAAAAAAACTGTGCCAAAAGTTTTAGTAAAAGTTAATAGCGATAATCCACCTATTAAAGCGATGCTCGCCAAGGCAACCATCATTAACGTGGAATGAACTAATCCTGGTTGACGTAAACAATCAATTAATCCATTGTAAATAATAAATTCCGATATAAATCCATTTAATGGAGGCAAACCACCAATTGCCAATGAACCAATCAAAAATAAACTGGCTGTTTGAGGCATTTGATGAATTAACCCACCCAAATTTTCCATATCTCTAGTGTGGGTTTGTTGATATACCGAGCCTGCTGCATAAAATAATAATGACTTAAATAAGGAATGGTTTAATGTGTGTAGTAATGCTCCACTTAACCCAATTATCATTATTGGAATATTGTTCAACCCTTCTCCTACTAAAAATAAACCAATACCTATCCCTATAATTCCAATGTTTTCGATGGTGCAATAAGCCAACATTTTTTTAAAATCGCGGTGTATGCTGGCATTTAATATACCAAAAACACCTGTTAATATTGAAATTATAATGATAATTTCTCCAATTAATAATTGGTCTGTTTTTAACAACAAAGCAACTCGAATAATGCCATAAATTCCTAATTTAACCATAACACCACTCATTACACCCGAAACATGAGAAGGTGCAGCTGGATGTGCGTGAGGTAACCATGTATGTATTGGTATAAATCCAGCTTTAATTCCAAATCCAAGAAAAAATAAAAAAAACACCAAAAAGGGTTGATGTTGAGAGAAAAAACTTGCCACACCTTCAAATCCAAGCGAAGCATTACTTTGAAAATAAGCCAATAAAAATCCAGACATTATCAATACCAATCCTATGTGCATTTGAATTAAATAATTCAAACCGATTTTAATCGTTTCTTTTTTTTCAGATTCAAAGAGTACCAAAAAGAAAGAAGATATTGACATGAGTTCCCAAACGATTAAAAATGATAATCCATCTCTAATCATACTAACTAATAGCATCGAAAAGTGAAGCCAAACAAAATTAAAATAATGAATGGCAAATTCTGTTTTAGATTTTTTCTCAGCATAAGGTTTCAGGTAGCCCTTGGTATAAAAAATTCCTGTTAGAACAGTAAAATTGATAATGATGATAAAAAATGCAGAAAGTTTGTCTATCTCTAAATATATACTATTTCCAGCTAATTGGATGAAAGCTAAGGGTTGCATTTCGCTTCCAAATAATACAGAACCTGCCCACCAACTGGTAATAACACACATGGAAATGATTAGTAGCAGTGCAAAACTGTAAATCCATTTTTTTGGAAGAAAAAATAGTAAAACAGTGATTCCTAAAACAATTTTATAAATTAAAATGTTCATATTATGAATCCAAAAAGAATTAAAAATAGGTTGTTGTAACAGAATTTTTCACAATATTGAGATTTTTTTTTAAGCGTACACCTAAAATTCGCAACTTATTTTAAAAAGAATCTTTAAACCCCATTAAAAACAAAAGCACAATAGGGGTTCATAAAGGGACTCCTAAAGGAGAATTATTTTTCATCGAAACCCATTGTAACGATAAAAAAAATGTATTGGATTGTCCCATAGAGCTTGTTGATGGAAAGTCCTTTGAATAATTATACGCACATACATTAAATTTTTCAACTACTAACTATAATTACACATTTATTTTGTTACCCGATTTCATTTGAATAAATTTGTCCGCAATTGTAATAATTAGCTATGCAACAAAAAATAAGTTCAGATTTCAAATTAGGAATTATCGGTGGAGGACAATTAGGAAAAATGTTGGTGCAAGCTGCTTCAAAATGGGATCTTAAAACCTATATTTTAGATTCTGACGAAAATTGCTCTGCTGCAACACTTTGCACAAAATTCATAAAAGGAAGTTTTAGAACTTATGAGGATGTTTATCAATTTGCTCAGCAAGTGGATTTGGTTACTTTTGAAATTGAACACGTTAATATTGAAGCCTTAAAACGCCTTAAAGAGGAAGGGAAATCAATACATCCAGACCCTAATGCACTTACTATTATTCAAGACAAAGGGTTGCAAAAACAATTTTATGCTTCACATCATCTTCCTACTGCCAAATTTCAACTATATCAATCAAAAGCAGCAATTATTGCTGCAATAGAAGAAAAAAAAATAATATTTCCCTTTGTTCAAAAATCTAGAAAAGAGGGTTACGATGGCAGAGGAGTTATTGTTATCAACTCCGAAAAAGAGATTGAAAAAATTTTTGATACCCCTTCCATTGTTGAAGAAACTATAGCTATTGAAAAAGAATTAGCCGTTATTGTTGCTAAAAATACAAAAAATGAAATTTCAAGCTTTTCAGTAGTTGAAATGGGATTTAATTCCGAAGCAAATTTAGTAGAAGAATTAATTTGCCCAGCAGAAATTAGCAAACAAATTGAAGAAGAAGCCATCGCTTTGTCAAAAAAAGTAATTGAAAAACTAGACATGGTTGGCATCTTAGCGGTGGAATTATTTCTAACCAAATCAGGTAAATTACTCATCAATGAAGTTGCTCCTCGACCACACAACAGCGGTCATCACACCATAGAAAGTGCTTTTACCTCTCAATTTGAACAACATTTACGAGCTATTTTAGGGTTTCCTTTAGGAAGTACAAAAATAATTATGCCAGCCATAATGCTCAATTTGTTGGGAGAACCTAACTACACCGGAAACGCCATTTACAAAGGATTTGAAGAAAGCATTGCCATAGAAGGCGTTTATGTGCATATTTATGGAAAAACTACAACAAAACCATACAGAAAAATGGGACACGTAACCATTATTGATGAAACTATAGAAAAAGCAAAAGCAAAAGCAACCATCATAAAAACACAGTTAAAAATAATTGCCTAAACATACCAATTATGAGCCAACCAAAAATAAGTATTATCATGGGGTCAGATTCTGACTTACCCATTATGCAACAAGCAGCAACTATTATTAAAGAATTTAATGTAAACTTTGAACTCACTATTGTTTCAGCACATCGAACACCAAAACGTATGGTTGAATTTGCCGAACAAGCACACCAAAGAGGAATTGAAGTAATAATAGCCGGAGCAGGTGGAGCAGCACATTTACCAGGAATGGTAGCCGCAATTTCTCCGCTTCCCGTAATTGGTGTCCCAATAAAATCATCTAACTCCATTGATGGTTGGGATTCTATTTTATCCATTTTACAAATGCCAGGAGGTGTTCCAGTAGCAACAGTTGCACTTAATGGAGCAAAAAATGCGGGTTTATTGGCTCTACAAATTTTATCGGTTGGAGATAAAAACATTCAAAAACAACTAATTGCCTATAAAAAACAACTTAATGATGAAGTATTGAGAAAATGTGAGAATTTGAAAATTTGAAAATGTGTAGATGTGTGAATTTGAGAATTAAGGTGTTAGCACTTTCAGCCTCAAACTTAAAACTTAAAACTTTAAACTTAAAACTTAAAACTTTAAACTTAAAATAAATGAATGAATTTTTAGCAAAAGAATTTTATTACAACACAGTAAGTCAGTGGGGAATAAGTTTATTTATTATTCTTCTTTCGGTTGTATTGGGAAAAATTATCATTTGGATTTTTAGCAATATAATTAAAAAATTAACTTCAAAAACAAAGGGGAAATTAGATGATATTCTTGTTGACACGATTCAACAACCCTTAATTTTTGGTGTAATTATTTTTGGTATATGGTTAGGCATTAGTCAACTAACATTCCCTGAAACGATACTAACTTGGTTAGCAAAAGTATATCACATTTTAATTACCATAAACATTACTTGGTTAATAGCCAGATTATTAGATGCCATAATTAAAGAATATATTATTCCTCTTACCGAAAAAACTGAAAGTACGCTTGACGATCAAGTAATTCCTGTTGTTCGGAAAGGATTGCGTTCCACTATTTGGATTTTAGGAATAATCATAGCATTAAACAACGCAGGTTATGATGTAACCGCTTTGATTGCTGGATTAGGAATAGGCGGTTTGGCTTTGGCTATGGCTGCTAAAGATTCCGTTTCTAATATTTTTGGTGGAATAATGATTTTTACCGACAAACCTTTTAAAGTTGGCGATCGAATAAAAATTAACGGTTTTGATGGCTCAATAGAAGAAATAGGGATAAGAACCAGCCGAATGCGTACGTTGGAAAACAGGTTGGTAACCATACCAAATGCTGTTTTTATTGGAAATATGATAGAAAATATTTCTGCCGAACCGACTAGAAAAGTTGTTTTAAATATTGGGTTAGTCTATGAAACAAAAGCCGAACAAATGGAAAAAGCAATTTCGTTGCTTAAAGAAATAGGATTGCAAAATCCTAATGTGGAAGATAACATCCTCCTTTCTTTCAACAATTTTGGAGATTTTTCCTTAGGAATTTTATTTATCTATTACATTAAAAAAGATAGTAATATTTTAGAAACACAAACTGAAATAAACTTAGAAATTTTAAGGCAATTTAATGCGAATGGTTTAGAAATGGCTTTCCCAACACAAACACTTTATCACAAAAAAGAAAGTTAGTTCATTTTAATTTTCTACGTACTAAGGGTCTGTAATGAAATAAACTATACATTTAGCCTTGCTCTTTTGCTCGCTAATTGCGTTGAAAATACTCGCCATAGCGTTGCTATGTCTGTGTTTTCGTCTTATTAGCAAACAAAATAACTTCGCCTATTTTGTACACTTTATTTCATTACAGACCCTAAGATTCAAAGATTACAACAGTTTTTAACACCTAATTTTCATCACGTTTTCATTATTTTTGAAGTTGGTAATTTTTCCTGCAAAATAACTTCCTAAACAAATGAAGAAAATTTCAATCTTAATCAGCTTTTTATCACTTACTTTTTATGGCTATTCCCAAGAATATGTCCGTTTAATGGAAGATAAAAACGCCAATTTTTATGAAGTGCAAGAAGCCTTTTATAAGTATTGGGAAAATAAACCTTACGAACGAGGCAAAGGCTGGAAGCAATTTAAGCGTTGGGAATATTTTATGGAGTCTAGAGTAAATGCTCAAGGAATAATCCCTGATCCAGGAAAAACGTGGGAGGAATTTCAAAAATTTCAAAAAAAATATCCCTCATACAAAGGAGAAAAAAGTAACAAAACTTCTAATTGGACTCCTTTAGGACCTACAAGTTGGAATTCTATAGGTTGGAACCCTGGAATAGGAAGAATAAACACCGTAGCTGTTGATCCCAACAATAGTAATGTAATTTATATTGGAGCCCCAGCAGGAGGCTGTTGGAAATCAACTAATGGAGGAAATTCATGGACTCCACTCACCGATACCTTAGCTTCATTAGGTGTATCAGGAATTGCAATAGATCCTTCTAACTCAAACATCATTTATTTAGCAACGGGTGATGGCGATGGAAATGATACCTATAGTATTGGAGTAATCAAATCCATTGATGGAGGAAATACTTGGCAATCAACAGGTTTAATATGGACAACATCCCAATCAAGGGTGATGCGTAAAATCATTATAAACCCAACAAATCCTTCCATTCTTTTTGTAGCAACAAGCAATGGTATCTGGAAAACAACAAATGGAGGCGGAAGTTGGACAAGTGTTAGAACAGGAAGTTTTAGAGATATTGAGTTCAATCCTCTAAATCCAAATACGATTTATGCTTGCACCAATTCTTCTATCTATAAATCTACCGCTGGAGGTGCACTTAACACATTTATTCCTTTAACAAATGGGTTGCCTTCGAATCAAGTTGGAAGGTATTCTATTGCTGTTACTCCAGATGACACCAATTATGTTTATGCTTTAGGTACAGACCCTAACGACAATGGATTTTTCGGATTATATCGCTCAACTGATGCTGGCAACTCATTTACGTTAAGAGCCAATTCACCTAATATTATGGGGTGGAATACATCTGGCACAGATGCTGGTGGGCAAGGTTGGTACGATTTAGCATTAGCTGTTTCTCCCACAAATAAAAATTTACTATTCACTGGTGGAGTAAACGTATGGAAATCAACAAATGGAGGCAGTACTTTTACCGCTAACACACGTTGGAATTGGCCCACAGGAAGTTTTGGTTATGTGCATGCCGACATACATACTTTAGATTATTTTGGAAATACCTTGTTTTGTGGTTCTGACGGAGGAATTTTTAAAACTACCAATGATGGAACTTCTTGGTCTGACATAACTTTTGGAATACAAAATTCTCAATTTTATAGACTGGCTACAGACCCTAATAATGCTGGAAATATTATGGCAGGAGCTCAAGATAATGGCTGTTCATTATTAAAATCTGGAAGTTGGACTCATGTTACAGGTGGCGATGGGATGGAATGTTTAATTGATTATTCCAATAGCAATTATATGTATTCAACCAGCCAAAATGGAACAATTTATCGTTCAACCAATGGAGGCGGATCGTTTAATGGAATTACAGGAAGTATTTCAGAAACTGGAGCTTGGGTTACTCCTTATGTAATAGACCCCAATAATCCTGCAATTTTATATGCAGGATATACTAATCTTTTTAAAACCACCAACAGAGGAACAACATGGTCTCAAATTTCTAATTTTTCAGCTACTGGAACTATTCGTTCTTTAGCAGTTGCTCCATCAAATTCTAACACCATTTACATAGCAACACAAACAACCATTAGAAAAACAACTGATGGAGGAACGTCTTGGAATGTTATTAATAATGGATTACCCAACAATAATATCACTTACATTTCTGTTCATAACCTCAACCCTAACATTTTATGGATAAGTTTATCTGGCTTTACGAATGGTCAAAAAGTATATAAATCTATTGATGGAGGAGCAAGTTGGATAAATGAATCAGGAAATTTACCTAATTTACCTATCAATTGTGTGTTGTATGAAAATGGAACAAATAATGGTATTTATGTTGGCACAGACTTAGGCATTTATTACAAAAATGACAATCTACTAAATTGGGTTTCTTTTATGGACAACCTTCCAAATGTTCAAGTAAATGAATTGGAAATACACTATGCAACAGGAAAAATACGTGCAGCAACTTTTGGCAGAGGAATTTGGGAATCGGATGTGTTTCCTGTAAACACGCCTCCTGTTGCAAATTTTTCTTCGCCCGACACTTTAATTTGCCCTAGCGTTTGTGCAAAATTTACTAATTTAACCATAAATCTTGGTCAGCAATGGATGTGGTATTTTCCTGGTGGAACGCCTGCAACTTCTTCCGATTTAAACCCAATAGTTTGTTATCCAAATTTAGGTAGTTATGATGTTTCTTTGGTTGTAAGTAATGTAAATGGAGTAGATTCTTTATTTAGAAGTGGTTATATTCAAGTAACACCTCCTACTCCTGGAATTAGCCTTCCTATTGTTGAGGGTTTTGAAAACGGAACGGCAACACCAACTGGCTGGAGCATAAATAATCCCGATTTGGGCGAAACATGGAAACACAACAACACCGTTGGTGCCTTCGGGACTAGTTCATCTTCTGTTTTTATTGACAACAGAACTTTTGATTTTACAGGTCAAATAGACGAATTGAAACTCCCAAAACTTGATTTTTCTTCAGTAACATCAACCCAATATCTTTCCTTTGATGTAGCTCACGCTCGTTTTGGAGGAACAAAAAATGACACACTTTCCATTTATTATTCTAATGATTGTGGAGCAACCAAAATCCTACTTTGGCAAAAAGATGGAAATGCATTAGCTACACGAACCAATTACCCTCTTTTCTTTGTGCCATCAAATACCGAATGGAGGAAAGAAATCATAAACCTCAATAGTTTGTCTGGGCTCACTAATGTAGAAATTTTCTTTGAAAACAAATCAGGTAACGGAAACAATATTTACTTAGATAACATTAATATTTTAGATAGTGTAACTACTGGAATTAAAGAAAGCGATGTTGTTGATATAATTATTTTTCCAAACCCTGCAAACGACCAATTAACAGTTACTGGATTGCCTTTAAATATAGCTAACACAATACTAATTACAGATATTTCAGGGAAAAATATGTTGACTCTAACAACGCATATAGCTCCACAACAAAAAATAAACATTAGCAATTTGGCTAAAGGTATTTACTTTTTGCAGGTGATTACTCCATTAGCAAACAAAACCATAAAGTTTGTGAAGGAATAGGTAGCAGGAATGGAAAAATTCCAATCCCGAGAAATCGGGACAGGCTCTCAAAATAGATAACTTTGGGAAATGCTGAACATCAGCAGTTTAAAAATAATTATATAAGAGAAGTTAGGGAAATTAAGGATTTACCCCCTCCGCTACCCCCAACCCCTAAAGGGGAGTGTCAACACTACCACGTGTGTAGGCTCCCTTTAGGGATTAAGGGTGTGCGTGAGCCTTTAAATTTTATACACAACTATTTAAAATATTGGTAATAAGTATGTTAAAAAAGAGTTATGTAGTAGTCAGAGGGAATGGAAAAATTCCAACCTCAAAATAGATAACTTTGGGAAATGCTGAACATCAGCAGCTTAAAAATAGTTATATAAGAGAAGTTAGGGAAATTAAGGATTTACCCCCTCCGCTACCCCCAACCCCTAAAGGGGAGTGTCAACACTACCACGTGTGTAGACTCCCTTTAGGGATTAAGGGTGTGCGTGAGCCTTTAAATTTTATACACAACTATTTAAAATATTGGTAATAAGTATGTTAAAAAAGAGTTATGTAGTAGTCAAAGGGAATGGAAAAATTCCAACCTCAAAATAGATAACTTTATAATATACTGAAAATCTACGAACGAAAACTAGTTATATAGGAGGTAGTAAGGGATAAACCTTTCCAAAAGTTTTAACCTTTTGGAAAGGTTGATTGGAGTTGATTGGAAGGGTTAATTTAAAAAGTAGCTATTTTTATTTCCACTTCCCTTCAAAAGTAATTTCAGTTATTGCTTTTCTAGGCTTTTCAACAAATTCTCCATCATAATAGCCTAAAGCTATTGCAGTAACTGGCTCATAACCTTCTGGAATATTTAAGTTGCTAATGGCTTTTTCATGTAAAATCCCACTCATTTGATGTAAATGAATTCCCATAGCTGTTGCTTGAGCAGAAAGATTGCCAACAGCCAATCCTAAATCGTGTGTTGCAGTAACATTCGCTTTTCCATTTTGTGTAAACTCCTTTTTAACCACAGTTATGATAAGAACCGCAACATCTTTTGTCCATTTTTGATTGCCTTCAACTAAACACTCCCAAATGGTGTTAAAAATTTTTTCATCGCTTTTTAGTGCATAAATAAAACGCCAAGGCTGTTCATTAAATGCAGAAGCTGCTTTTCCTGCCGCTTCAAAAAGTGTGTTTAAGTCTTGTTTTGAAATGGGTTTATCATTAAATTCATAAGGGCTAAACCGTTTTGAGATAACATCTATTATTTCCATATTTTTTTATTTATTAAGTTCTAAGTAAGTTTTATACGATAATTCTTTCGGCACTTCTATCAGAAATAGTTGCACTGTTTCTTTTGCATCAAATTGCACTGAAGTTTCATCTTCTAAAATAACAAAATCGTGCTCAACAATGGGTTGATTGTTTACTAATAATTCATCATTCAACACATAAAACGAAGTGATTTTATTTTTCGTTAATGGAAGTGAAGTTGTGCCTTTTGGAATAGTTATTTCGCTAATAACAACACCTTCTGCATCCATAGTTACAGGACCACCTTTGCCTACATAATTTTTTACTTCAACACCATTTTCTTCAAAATAATGCATTTCTTCGGCTTTGTAATCATTATAAGAAGCAGGTTTATTGTAAGTTAGTTGCACATTTGGGTCAAACCAAATTTGAAACATTCTTCCTCCTGCCAAAATTTTTTCGGCATGACGAATGCCATTTCCTGCTCTAATAATTTGAGCAGCTCCTTTTGTTAAGGATAACCAACGGTCGAACTTGTTGTCATAGTGCTGAATTTCTCCATCAATTACAAACGACATAATTTCAAACAATTGGTGCGGATGTTCTCCTATTAAACCTCCATTATCAGACCAAGCGTTTGCCCAATAAAAAAGGTTAGAATATGGTTTTTGTGTTCCGCCATCTCGAGGAAAGCCAATGGGTTTATTTTCTAAAATTGCTCCTCCATCAAAGGAACCTTTTGCTTGCTGTTCTTTTTTTAAAATTTTTATCGCCATAATTTAATTGTTTTAACATTTAATGTATATACATATATTTTAATGCAGTTTTACATACTTATTTTTTAGTAAATTAACCTCTCATTTTATCTAGTAATTCGTTGATTATTTTAGCTTCTTTTTCAGAAATAGTTTCTGTTAATACATTAAAACTATTCATCTCTGTTTTCACTTTTTCTAATAATGCAATTCCTTTTTTTGTGATTTTAACATCAACTTGCCTTCTGTCTTTTTCACAAATTACACGTTCTATTAGCTCTTTTTGACGCAATTTTTCGACCAACCTGCTTGTGTTCGACATTTTGTCTATCATTCTTTCCATAATGTTATTTACAGAAATACTATTAGGAGATTGTCCTTTCAAAATGCGAAGCACATTATATTGTTGAGCACTTATGCCAAAAGGCTTTAATATTTTTGTGGTAGTTGAGTTGAGCCAATTGCTTGTAAATAAAATATTAATTGCTAATTTTTGATATTCCGAATGGAATTTATCTTGTTTAATTTCTTCTTCTATCTTCATACTGCAAATATATACAAAAACATTTAATGTATATACATTTATTTGTAAAAAAATAAATTTAGATGTGTTATAATCTGTTTATGAATCAACACTCTATATTTATCCAAAAAAACAATGATGTTCATCTTCCTCAACAAGTTTCGTAAATTCTTGTAAATTCTTTACTGTCGGCTTTGGAGAATAACTATGCCATTTCAAATCTGCTCTCATCCAAAATACTTTCCAGTGATTGTTAGCTTTTACAAATGTTGTCTTTGCAAACGGATGTTCAAGAATTATTTCGGGCTTATTCCATTTCGGTCTGATTTCAAAAACAAAGATGCTTTGGTCTTCAATTTTATATCCAATGTCTAATTGGTTTCTTATATGTTCAGGCGGTCTTTTTTTTGAAAGGAAATTTTCCATCACCTCAATAACTTCCAATGTTTGTAAAGTGTCAATTGCCATTTTTAAATATGTTTTACTTCGTATTCAAAGTTTGGAAGCGATTCTATGGCTTCTGCTAAGTGTTTACGATGGCATTGACAAATATTAGCTTCAAAACAAGTTAATGCAATGCGTTTATGCTGTTTTAATAAATTTAGTATGGTAGTTTGTGTAGAAACCGTTTTTGTCAAGTTATTCTTACGGTAAACAGTAAATAATTTATCGTAATCTGTTTGCGTATTTAATTCCTGTCTTTGTTCAGATTGTATGCCAACTTCGGGAAAGTGTATGTATTGTATTCCCAAACTTTCGCAATAGCGTGTTAACTGGTTTTTATTAAAACCGTATTTCATGCTCAACGCATTATTACGAACATCTACTAAAATTTTCACATCATTTTTAAGTAAACGGTTTAAATATTCTTCCAGCGATATGCCTTCGTAACCTATTGTAAATAATATAGTTTTGTTGCTTGTGGGGATGCTTTTTTTAACTTTTTCAAGTTCTGTTGTTGTTAAAATACTTTCCGCTTTTTCGCTTTTGGTTGCCCAATAAGGAAAGTTGATGTAAGTATGCTTCATCAATGCGTTGGCACTCATACCACCGTACAATTTTTTAATTTCCAGTAATTGTTTACGGTCGGTTTCCTTAAGCAATTTTAAATAATCGGTTTTGTCTAAACTTTTAAAATGGCTGTTGGTTTCTGATAAAATACCTTTACTTGCCATAGCTGTTAAATCGGCATTGGCTGAGTAGGAATAACAACCAAAACGGTAAGGAACAAAATCATACGCTTTTTTTTCTTGCTTTTGGGCAAATAAAAACAACAACTTTTGCAAACGGATTTTTTCCAATTCGCCCTCAAAAAGTTGCATCAAAGCAAGTATAATTTTTCTTCTGTAAAACATAAGGCAAAGGTATTTAATTTTGACCTTTAATTCCGATTGATAGTTGTTGTTGGTGATTTATCGGACATTAACGGAACTTGTATTTTGAACCTCTACCTTCTCCCTCTCTATGCAATAGCCCTTTTTCAACAAGTTCAACCAAATCTCGCCTTGCCGTTCTGTCCACTACATCATAGCGTTTCATATACTTAGAAGTAACAATTTCCATTTGCTGTTTAAAATAAAGTAACGCATCCAATTGTCTTTTGATAGAAATGTCGAACAATACGAACAATTACCGAACAATTACACATTAACCCAAGTTGCAGCTAATTAACCCGAACTTCCTTTATTTAAAGCATATTGGTAATTTTTAATTTCCAGTTTGTGTACTACGGATTTTTTTGTAAAAGGTTGTTTTTTTATTTTTAGGGTGGTG
>JAHYJH010000185.1 GCA_019429185.1 Vicingaceae bacterium | reverse complement strand
GCATATTTTTGTTTTTTAGATTAACAAATATAAACAAGGTTTCATTCTTTTTCTTACTTCATTTCGCTACGCTCCATTTCGTAAGAAAAAGAATGAAAATAGGGAACAACGTAGTGAAACTAATCAAATAAGTAATCTAAATAGTATAGGACTTATATATAAAAATCAACAAAAAATAGAAAAATCTTTAAATTTATTCGAAGAAGCCTTGAAAATATCAGAAGAGCTAAATGATTCTAATAATATAAGTATTGTATATGGAAATATAGGTAATATTCATTCATTTATTTAATAAAAATTATATTGAAGCAACTAAAAATTTCTTTAAAACTATTGATTATCAGAAAAACATAAGAAATTTAAAAATAATTTCGGCTAGTTACTCTAATATTTCTAATTGTTACTCAAAATTAAACGATTACAAATTAGCTAAAGAATATGCGTTAAAATCGCTAAAAATTAAAGAAAAAATTAATGACAATTTAGGTGTTTCTATTGTTTACATTCTTTTAGGAGTAATAGAAAAAGAAGGATTTTATAACTACAAAAATGCTATTATCTATGGTGAAAAATCTTTCAGAATAGCAAAAGAGCTTAAATCACTAACCAATCAAAGAGATGCTGCAAAATTACTGTTTGATTGTTATGAGCATCTAAATCAATACAAAAATGCCTATAATTATCATTTAATATACACGCAAACAAATGATAGCATTCTTAAGAACGAGAATTACAAAAATTTATTAGACATTGAATACAAATATAATTATAAAATAAAATTAGAAAAGGACAGTATTAATAATCTAAAGTTAAAAGAACTTGCAGACATAGAGCTATCAAAAAAAGATGTTATTATCAAAGCTAAACAAAATCAGCAATTTGCTCTTTTTGGAGGCTTTCTTCTTGTTATTATCTTTTCAGGAATTGTTTATAACCGCTTTAAAATCACTCAAAAACAAAAAACAACCATAGAAAATCAAAAAAACACACTCGATAAAACACACCACGAATTAAAAGAAAAAAGCAAAGAAATAACGGATAGTATTGTTTATGCTAAACGCATACAAGAAGCAATTTTACCTTCACAAGCACTATTAAACCAAACCTTAAAAAATGGTTTTGTACTTTACCAACCTAAAGACATTGTTTCGGGCGATTTTTATTGGATAGAGAACATCTCGTTAAAAAATTCTCCAGTGGAGAATTTTAGAGATGGGTCAGGAGGAGGTAAGGAAAACATCATTTATTTTGCAGCAGCCGATTGTACAGGGCATGGTGTCCCTGGAGCAATGGTAAGTGTAGTGTGTTCCAATGCGTTGTCTAAATCCGTTTTAGAAGATAATAAAACCCTGCCCGGAGAAATATTAGATAAAACTCGCGAAATTGTTGTAAAACGATTTTCAAAAAACAACGAAGATGTAAAAGACGGAATGGACATTTCGCTGTGTAGTTTACAACTTTCGGAAAGTTCAAAACTTTCCGAAAGTTATAC
Source organism: Vicingaceae bacterium (assembly GCA_019429185.1). GTDB lineage: Bacteria > Bacteroidota > Bacteroidia > Flavobacteriales_E > Vicingaceae > BRH-c54. The sequence continues at coordinate 2,268 of JAHYJH010000185.1, read as the reverse complement.
AACACTGCAATGGGCAGGAGCAAATAATCCGTTGTGGATTATTCGTTCAACCGTCATTCCGAACGAGGAACAGCTTGTTCCGAAATCTCGGAAAGTGAAGGAATCTGCTAAAAATGAAAAGATTGCTTCACGCCCTGCGGTTGTTCGCAATGACGGAAACTTTGAACTTATAGAAATTAAACCCAACAAACAGCCCATTGGTAAAACAGTTAACCCAAAACCATTCACAACACATTCCATAGCACTCCAAAAAGGCGATACCATTTATATTTTTACAGATGGTTTTGCCGACCAGTTTGGTGGACCCAAAGGTAAAAAGTTTATGTACAAACCTTTTAAAGAATTACTTTTATCTATCCAAGAAAAAACAATGGACGAACAAAAAGAAATTTTAGTACAACATTTTGAGAATTGGAAAGGGAGTTTAGAGCAGGTGGATGATGTGTGTGTGATTGGGGTTAGGATATGAGGTAAATGGCTTCCTTATTTTAATAAAAGAAGTTGATAAAAAATTACTATTTTTATCCTTTTAAATTCAGATTAATGAAAATCAGGTGTTTATATTTCTTTTTCTTGGTTGCGTTGCTAAATACTACATTAACGGCACAAATTCCACAACGCCAAATAGACAGTTTAATCCATAGTTTATTAGATTTAAACGAGGAGGAAAAAGTACTAACTCTTAATGATATAGCTTGGAATATTAGTTATAATGATTTTAATTTAGGATTAGACTATGCCTTCAAATCGATTGAGTTAGCAAAAAAAATTAATCATATAAAAGGATTGTCAAAAGCATACAACACGGTGGGAACTATTTATGCTGACCTTGGAATGTATAATGAAGCACTCAAATACTATAATCTTACTATTGAAATTAATAAGGAAAACCATTTAAAAGGTGGATTAGCAAGTGTTTATGCAAATATTGCTAATATTCATGCACATCTTCAAAATTATCAAATTGCAAAAGAATATTATTTACTTTCTAATCAAAAATTTAAGGAATTAAATAGAGTAGATTCAAAGGTTAAAACAGATTTGTCTTTATCAAAAATATATAGTGGCTTAAATCAAGAAGATAGTGCCGATTATTATCTTGATGAAGCATTCAAATCGGCTGAAAAAATGAACAAAAATCCACATATAATCGCAAACGTATTTGTTGGAAAAGCTCAAAATGAATTAGCAAAGAATAATTACGCACAAACATTGCTATATCTAAGAGGTGCTGAAGAAAAATTTACGCAAGTAAATAGTTCCTATGATTTGTTTCAGGTATATGTTATCTATGGTCAGCTTTATTTTCAACAAAAGAAATATATGTATGCAATTAAATACTATACCCAAGCTTTAGATAAATATTCTAAAAACAGTACTGTTTCTTTAAAAAGAGATGCTTATAAAGGATTGTCAGATAGCTATTTGGAAGTTGGTAATTTTGCTCAAGCACATTTTTTTCAAACGAAACATATTTTAATTACAGATTCTTTGAATAAGGAAAACTCTAAAAATAGACTTCTTATCATGGAAAATACGTTTAAAAACGAAAGAAGTCAGTTGGAACTTGAAAATCTAAAAAATATAAACAGACTGCAAGAAACTGAAATTGAAAAGCAAAACACTCAAAAAATTGCTTTGGCAATAGGTCTTTTTTTAACATTGATGATTGTTTTTTTTGTATTAAAAAGTTATAGAGAAAAAAGAAAAGCGAATGAATTAATATCAATCCAAAAGCGAATACTGGAAGAAAAACATAAAGAAATTACCGACTCCATCAACTATGCCGAGCGGATACAGTGCAGCTTTTTAGCAACCACCGAAATGCTGGACAAATACTTAAACCCAACCGTCATTGCGAGTGAGGAACGAACGAAGCAATCTCATTCTAACGAGCAGATTGCTTCACTCCCTACGGTCGTTCGCAATGACGAACGCAATTATTTTGTGTTTTTCAAACCTAAAGACGTAGTAAGCGGTGATTTTTATTGGGCTGCCGAATTAAACAACGGCAACTTTGCCTTTACCTGTGCCGATAGTACCGGACATGGTGTGCCAGGAGCTATTATGAGCATTTTAAATATATATAGCTTAGAAAAATCCATTGAACAAGAAACAGAACCTGATAAAATTTTAAATAAAACTAGTGCATTAACTTGCAAGTTTCTGTCGGTATTTAACAGTGTTAAAAGCCCAATTAATAGGCTTGCTTAAGATATTGTTGTAGTAACAGATAAAATCAGCTATTTGTTTTTCCAAACTATCCAC
>JAHYJH010000184.1 GCA_019429185.1 Vicingaceae bacterium | reverse complement strand
GTAATTTTTAAGTTGCTGTATCATAATTATTTACAAAATCATTAAATTTTAAATTATTTGAAACTATTTTTCTTTTTTTTACCACAGATTACACTAATTTACACAGATTAATAAACGCTAAAGCGTTTCTTTTGTAAGAATCTAATCACAATGCTAATATCAACTCCATTTTTATAGCAAAGAAAAATAATCAGTGTAAAGAAATCTGCGTAAATTAGTGTAATCTGTGGCGATGAAAAAAATAAGTAGCTAAATAGCAAAAAAAAATCTATACACTGAAAATCAATCTGTTTATTTTTTAATAAGTGAAAAAAATGTTGAAAAGGGAAATTTGTCGTACATCCCTAAATTCTTTTTAAAGGTAGAATTTTTCAAAGCTTTCCTAAAAATAAACAACTAAAACTCTATCTTTTCACTTTATAATCATTATAAACATTTATTGGGTCGAGATTGAGTAGAATGCAAAGGTGCGTATAAATATGGGGTAAATTATATTGAAATTTGTTTGCATCGCTCCAAAAACAAAGTGTTCGGTTGCAATTGGTAAATCAGTATTCTTATCTTGTAAATAACCTTTAGTTGCTATCACATAATTTTTTAAAAACTCAATGCCATCCTGCGTTATAGGATTTTCCATTTCAGCAATAATTTGATTTTTCTCAACCGTAGAACCATCTGTAACTAATATATTTGTTAGTTTACCCGAACTTTTAACTACCAATTTTATGGGTGGTTCCAACGTGGTTAATGTTGCATTACCAATAATAATATCGGGATATTTAATAAACCACGATAACGCAATAAGCATAACAATTAACCCAAAAATCAAGGTAATCCCCCAACGTATCATCCAATTGGGAACAGCAGAAATTATTTCCTGAACTTCGTCTGAGCGGATAGAAGCCTCCTCCAGCTCCGAAGCCCCCTCTAACTCCCCCGAAGGGGGAGAGTTTCCAACGCTCAAAGCCAAAGCCCCTCCTAAATCCTCCCCGAAAGGGAGGACTTTGCTATCGCTCAAAGCTGGTGATGAGGGCTTGGTTTCTTTTGATATTTCAGTAGTTTCTGACATTTTTTTCTTAAATTTGTTTTTCAAATTGAAATTATGGCAACAATTCTGTTAGAAGGAAAATCGGAATCAACTATTAAATTATTGATAGATTTAGCTAAAAAACTTGGTTTAAAAATGCGTGTTTTAGATGTTTCTGAACTCGAAGACATTAAACTTGGACAATTGATGAATGAGGTAAGAACGAATGAACTCGAAGATGAAGCTGTTGTTCTTAAAAAACTAGCTGAGTGATGAATGTTTTTTTTGATAAATCTTTTACAAAAAGTATTGAGAACATAAAAGACAAAAAAATTAAGCAGTCCATCTTTCAATTCATTGAAAGTGTTAAGGTGGCAAAGTCTATTCGGGATATTCATCGGGTTAAAAAAATTCAAGGATTTAAAAATTATTACCGCTACCGTTTTGGTGATTACAGAATTGGATTTGAACAAACTGATGAAAACACTATTGTTTTGATAGTTGTTGCCAAACGAAATGATATTTATAAAGTTTTTCCTTAACATTTATTTTTAATTTACCTCGTCTTTCGCTCCTCTACGTTAGCCCTCCCTTCGGGAGGGTTGGGTGGGCTTCTTCTATCTTTTCTAATTCTAACTGATTTTTTACTAAATTATAATAACTTCCTTTTAGATTTATTAATTCGTTGTGGGTTCCTTTTTCAATGATTTTTCCTTTGTCTAACACTACAATTTGGTCGGCATTTCTTACCGTACTTAAGCGATGAGCAATAACAACAGCCGTTTTATTTTTGAAGAACTGATTCAAATTTTCCATAATCACTTTTTCGTTATTGGCATCTAACGCACTGGTGGCTTCATCAAAAAAGATAATTTCAGGATTTTTATAAACCGCACGAGCAATTAAAAGACGCTGTTTTTGTCCTGTACTCATGCCAACTCCCGACATACCTATTTTGGTATTGTAAGCTAATGGTAAATTTTCGATAAACTCTTTAATATTAGCTACTTCAACTGCACGTAATAATTTTTGCTTATCAACAATTTCTTCTCCCACAGCAATATTGTTGGCAATGCTATCATTAAAAATAAATCCTTCTTGCATAACACTGCCACATTTTTCACGCCATGCATATTGTCTAATATTGGCTAAATTAATGTTGCCTACTTTTATTTCTCCTTTTATAGGGTCGTAAAATTTTAATAACATTTTCATTAATGTTGTTTTTCCACTTCCGCTTGCTCCAACTATGGCAGTAACTTTGTTGGCTGGAATGGTTAAATCCAAACCTTTCAGCACCAATTCATCGCTACCTAAATAGCGAAAAGAGATGTTTGTTAATAGAAGCCCCTCCCGACCTCCCCGAAGGGGAGGAGAGCCATCACTCGATGCCAAAAATGGTATATCCGTAATTTTTTCATCTCCTACTTGTTCTTCATCTTCTTTTCCGTGAATTTCGGTTAAGCGTTCCAGTGCTATTTTGGCATCTTGATAGGCATAAACAAAACCAATTAATTGTTGAATAGGAGCATTTAATTGTCCGATAATGTAACTTATTGCCATCATCATTCCTAAGGTAATTTGACCGTCAATAACTAATTTGGTAGAAAAAACGGTAATCAACATATTTTTAATTTCATTAATAGCATTAGAACCCGTACTTTGAGTTTGCTCCAACACTAAACTTTTTATTCTGATTTTAAATAAACGTGCTTGTAAAAATTCCCAACTCCAACGCTTTTGCTGTTCGGCATTGTGCAATTTAATTTCTTGCATTCCGTTGATGAGTTCTATTACTTTGGTTTGCTCTGCACTGAGTTGCGAAAACCGTTTGTAATCCAAATCTTTTCTTCGTTCTAGAAAAAGGATAATCCAACCAAAATATAAGACACTTCCAATAAAAAATATAAAAAAAATATTCAAATCGTACCAAGCCAACACTACTCCAAAAATGATTAAGTTAACAAACGAAAACAAGGTATTGAGCGATGTGGTAGTAAGTAATTCTTCAATACGTTTGTGGTCGTTGATACGCTGCATAATATCTCCAGTCATTTTGCTGTCGAAAAAAGCAATGGGCAAATTCATGAGTTTGATAAAAAAATCGGAAACCAGCGAAATGTTGATACGGGTGCTTAAATGCAGCAGAATCCAACCTCGAATAAGTTCTATACTTATTCTCCCAAAAAACAAAAACAGTTGAGCAATTAATATCAGATAAATAAAATTAATGTCTCGATTTTGAATGCCAATATCAACAATGCTTTGGGTTAAAAAAGGAAAAATAAGTTGTAATAAACTTCCTGCTAAAAGTCCAATACTTAATTGAAAAAGAAATTTTTTATATTTAGAAATATAGCCCCACATAAAAGAAGCCCCTCCCAACCTCCCCGAAGGGGAGGAGTTTCCACCGTCCGTTGCCTTGTAGCTTAAAAAATCATCATTTTCTACTTGATTCAATCGTGGTGTAGGTTCGAGCAACAAGGCAATGCCTTCTTCGGTGTGTTCATCAGCGTTGTTACCTATCCAATTTTTTATAAACTCGTTTTGGGTATAGGTTAATAAACCGTGAGCTGGGTCGGAAAGCCTCACCTCGTAATCGTCATTACCCAACCTACCGTCATTGCGAGGGTTTGAAATGAAAGTGGGTTGGCAACCCGAAGCAATCTGCTCGTTATTAGCAGATTGCTTCGTGCCTCGCAATGACGATAAAAACGAGCTTTTCTTTTTAATGGC
>JAHYJH010000031.1 GCA_019429185.1 Vicingaceae bacterium | reverse complement strand
CATAAAGTCGAGAGTTTGGTTCAGAATGTTCGAGATTGAGGTTTCGATGACTTGAGAATCAGGAGTGTACTAAAGTACATGACTGATTTGAAAGTCGAGAATAACGAAGATATCGGACATTATGGACCAAACTCTATTTAGGTAAGCAAACGGACAAACATATAAAAGTTAGAAATTTTTTAAATCTTCAGGAGTATCAACTGAATTTGCTTCTAAATTTGTTTCTGCAACTTTAATTTTGTATCCATTTTCCAACCAGCGTAATTGTTCTAAACCTTCCGCTTTTTCTAATAAAGAAAGCGGTAATTGTGTGATTTTTTTAAGCGTTTCGGTTGTATAGCCATAAATACCAATGTGTTTATAATAGGTATGTTCTTTTAACCAATTTTCTTTTTCAACACCTCTAAAAAATGGAATTGGATTCCGACTAAAATAAATGGCAAAATCATCAACTGATTTTATCACTTTCGGTTTGTTGATGTTAAATAATTCGTCAGCAGTTATTTTTTTAATTAATGTAGCTATTTGCGTGTTTTGATAATCAAAACACGCACACAATTGGTTAATTTGTTCTGGATTAATAAAAGGTTCATCTCCTTGAATGTTAATTACAACATCATAAGCATCATTTATTTTATTTATTACTTCGGCACATCTATCTGTTCCACTTTGGTGAGAAGAAGAAGTAAGTATCACTTTTCCTCCAAAATCAATCACATGCTTACTTATTCGCTCATCATCAGTAGCAACAAGAACTTCGGAGAGAGAAGAAGCTTTTTTTGCTTGCTCATAAACACGCTGAATCATTGATTTTCCTTGTATCTCAACCAACGGCTTTCCAGGAAACCGTGTTGATGCATAGCGAGAAGGGATGATGCCTAGTATTTTCATTAGATTAGTTTAAACGTAATAAGGAGAAATCATTAAATAAACAACTACTCCTGATATAGCTACATAGAGCCATATTGGCAGGGTAATTTTAGCAATTTTTTTATGTTTATCAAACTCTTCCGATAACGCTCTAACAAATGAAATTAGAACCAAAGGAATTATTGCTACGGATAAAATGATGTGAGAAATGAGTATGAAAAAATAAACTGTTTTCAAATATCCATAACCACCAAAAGATGTAGGGTCAGAAGTGCTGTGGTAGGCAATATACATTAATAAAAACAAAACAGATAAGCCTATGCTCGTTTTCATAAGAATTTCATGTAATTTTCTATTTCCTTTTTTTATGGCTATAACGCCAAAAATTAATGTTAGAGCCGTAAGTGCATTGATACAGGCATAAATTGGAGGAAGAAAACTTAATGGTTCAACATTCGGAATGCGAATTTTAAATAATAAGGCAACTGCAATAGGTAGAAAAATAGAAATAACAATAATTAGTTTTTTGTTCTTCATTTTTTTATAAAAAATAAATGGAATTAAACCTTGTCGATGAGCAAAATGGCAAGTGAGGAAATTAAATACAAATAGGACATTAACATAATTCTTAGTGCAAACTTATCGTCTTGTGTTTGTACTAGTTTTATGGATGGAACAACCATTAATAGTGCTAAAATACTAAGCGTAACAGTAGCTAATCGTCCAGCAATATGAAAATATTCGGGAAGAAAGCTGCATGTAAATAAAAGCAAGGCACTAACTAATATAATTACAGAAGTAGTTTTGTTTTTTCTACAGAAAGGCAGCATTTTTAAACCAGCACTTTTATAGTCATTGTCTAAACGCCAAGCAATTGCCCAAAAATGAGGAAATTGCCATAAAAATTGAAGTGCAAATAAAATCCCTGCTTCTAAACTAAAAGTGCCTGTTGCTGCAACCCAGCCTAACATTGGAGGAATAGCACCAGGAAAAGCTCCCACAAAAACCGAAAAAGTACTTACTTTTTTAAGTGGAGTATAAATTACGGTGTAAGAGAAAATGGCTAATGCACCTAAAATTCCACTTAACGGATTTAATGCGAACCATAAAATAAAAACACCAATAATTCCTAATACTAACCCAACAACAGAAGCTTCTGTAGTGCTTATTTTTTCAGTTGGCAAGGGTCTGTTTTGCGTTCTGCTCATTAATTTGTCGCTGTTTTTTTCAAAAATTTGATTAAAAGCATTGGAGCAAGAAGTTACAAAAAAACCACCTATAACTAACCAAAACAAGGAAGCATAATTAATTGTTGTAGCACCTATAAAATATCCAAAAACAGCAGAAACAACAACGTAAGAAGTAAGCCGTAATTTGAACAATTGAGCATAACAACTTACTTTTTCCGAAAAACTCAGTGAGACTATATTTGTTTTTGTTATATTCATTAATTAGTGTCTGTCTATAAAGTCGAGAGTTTGGTTCATAATGTTCGAGATTGAGGTTTCAATGACTTGATAATCAGGAGTTTACTAAAGTACATGACTGATTTGAAAGTCGAGAATAACGAAGATATCGGACATTATGGACAAACTCTAATTAAAATAAAATGAAGTTACAAAAATAGCTATTTAAGGTTTAAAAATAGAATTTAAAAATAATATTGCTAGAAAAGTTTTTTTACAGTAGATTGAGGAAGTAATTTTTGTTGCTGTAAATCAATATCTTGAATAAGATTGATGCCTGGTTTTTTTCCTTTTTCTAACGATCCAAACTGTTTTTCAATGTTGAAAAATTTGGCTCCATTTATTGTTGCCCAAGCTATCATTTTTTCTAGCGAAATGGTTTTACTATTCAATGCAATAGTTTTTAATTCATCTAAAATAGATAAAGCGTGGTTGCTAGCCAAGCTATCTGTTCCTATAGTGCATGTTTCATTTTCAAAAAGAGAAAAATTAGGTAATTTATTTTCTATATAAAGATTAGCATTTGGACAAAAACACCAAAACAGGTGCTTAAAATTAGCGTTAGCAAATTCAATATCTTTTTTGGATGTATAGGTGTTATGCACCAATAATAAGCGTTCGGCTTTTTTTAAATAAGGCAAATAAGATTGTAAGGAACTTTTGTTTGTTGGAATCCAATTTTCAATTGCTGAATTAAAAGCCAACAATTGTTCATATAAGTCTCCTTTTTTTTCTTTGAACATGATGTTTTCACTTTCAGTTTCTTGGTTATGAATACTCAAAATGGATGGCGTTTCTTTAACAATTAGGTTTAGTAATTCGATGGAAACAGAATAAGGAGCATGTGGCGTTATTGAAATTTGAGTTGGACTAAAATAGTTTTTCCGAAGTTTTTTAGCGTTCATTACTGTTTCTTTTGCTTTTAAAGAATCAATCTCAAAAACTTCTAAAAAAGTATGGTAATATAAGTTGTTTTTCGACTTTTGATTAAAAGTAGAATCTCCATTAGAAATATCTCCAACAGCCACAACTCCATTTTTAATCAGTTGTTCTTCAGCATTTTTAATTGAAATTAGCCGTTCATTAACAGATAATTGATTTCTGAATTGAACAACCTCTTTTATGAAATTAGGCAATGAAATATGTTGAGGAATTTTTTGATAAAGATAGGAGAGTTCTAAGTGACAATGTGTATTTATAAAACTAGGACAAATAACACCTTCATAAAAAATAAGCTCATTGTCAATATTTCCAGCATCATTTTCCGAAACGTGAATTATTGTACCATCATCTTCAAGCGTTATTACTCCATTTTTAATTGGAGGTGTGATACCTGTGAAAATATAATTTGCAGCAATTTTTTTCATTATATTCAACTCATATTTTTAGTTACCTGATTAACATTTGTTTATCAGAGTGCAATAAAAATGGTGTATAAACCCCAAAAATACAGATATTAAAAAAACAACGCTCTTTTTTAATAAAGAGGTTACTACTCAACTATTCATCATGCCACTGATTCCGATAACTATCGGAATCAGTGGCATAGAAAAAAAATGAATAGCTGAGTAGTAACATAAAGAGAAATATTTTAGGTATAATTGTTGCCTTAAATAAAATGAGTTTTAATTCTGTAACTTTTTATATTTAATATGTAACATTTTATAATGAAATTCGTTCAAGTCTTATGAGTTACTTTATCGATGAAATTTAGTCGTTTATCTAAATTTTTAAAAAAAGTAATATTATTTGTTTAAATTTACACTACATTAAAAATTAAACCCATGAAACACATTTACTACATACTTATAACTATATTCATATCGAGCATAGGTGTTGCTGCACAAAAATATGAAGTTTTAAATGGTGATACCGTTAATTATATTGATGAAAATAATTTGAAACAAGGGTTTTGGAAAATTTTTGGAAGAATGGCTCAATTGCCCGATTATCAGCCAGAACAAGTTGTAGAACAAGGAGAATATCAAAATAGCAGAAAACAAGGAATTTGGAAAAAATTCTTTCCAAATGGAAAAACAAAAAGTGAAATAGCTTATGTGAACAGTCGTCCAAATGGATATTATAAAACCTATTATGATAATGGTGAAATTGAAGAAGAAGGTGAATGGAAAAACAACAAAAACACAGGAACTTTTATTCGAAAACACCCAAATGGAGAATTAGCTCAAGAGTTTGTTTTTAACGAAAAAGGAAAAAGAGATGGTACTCAAAAATATTATTATGAAGATGGAAAATTAATGATTGAAGCAGAAATTAAAGATGGTAAAGAAGAAAAAGTTACTGAATATTACCCTGACGGTTCTTTAAAAGCAGAAAAAGTATTTGTTGATGGCAATTTAGATGTTGCTAATACCAAAGTTTACGAGCCTAAAACACCTATAAAAGTTGAGACAATAGAAAAAGATCCTGTAGTTATTGTTAAAGCTAAAGAAACAGAAAAGTCAAACAAAGGTAATTTTGATGGAAATGGACAACATAAATTATATAACACCGACAAACAAATCTCAAAAGATGGGTTTTTTAAAAATTATCGTTTGATGGATGGAAAATCATATAAATATGATGAAAATGGTATTTTAATAAACATTGAATTATTTAAAGGTGGTAGGTACATTGGAGATGCTCCATTACCAAAAGATTAATTACAGACAGACACTAATTACTTACATAGTAAAACAAGCCCAATCTTTTAACTAAGATTGGGCTTTTTATTTTGCAGAATAGCATTACTTTTACATTTAAAAAGTAATATCAATTATGACAATTAATCAACTCAAAATTTACAACAGTTTAACAGGAAAGAAAGCGTTTTTCCAACCCATTAACCCTCCATTTGTTGGTTTGTATGTTTGTGGACCAACGGTTTATAATGAAGTTCATCTCGGAAATGTTAGAACATTTATTACTTTCGATATTGTTTATCGTTATTTGATTCATTTAGGATACAAGGTACGTTATGTGCGTAACATTACTGATGTAGGACATTTAGTTGATGACGCTGACACAGGAGAAGATAAAATAGAGAAAAGAGCTCGGTTGGAGAAAATAGAACCTATGGAAATCGTTCAAAAATACACCAACTCTTTTCATGCAGTAACCCAACTTTTTAATTTAAAAAACCCTGATATAGAGCCTTCTGCGACAGGACATATTATAGAGCAAATTGAAATGGTGGAGCAAATTATTAAAAATGGTTATGCTTATGAGGTAAATGGATCTGTTTATTTTGATGTGAAAAAATATGCCGAAAAATATAATTACGGAGAACTTTCTGGAAGAAAAATAGATGAATTATTAAAACAAACTCGTGATGAACTTGAAGGAGGGGAAGAAAAACATTTTTTTGCTGATTTTGCTATATGGAAAAAAGCATCAGAAAATACCATTATGAAATGGAGTTCTCCATGGGGAAAAGGTGTTCCTGGTTGGCACTTAGAGTGTTCTGTGATGAGTACAAAATATTTAGGCAAAGCATTTGACATACATGGAGGTGGTATGGATTTAAAATTTCCACACCACGAATGTGAAATAGCTCAATCTGTTGGAAGTGGGAATGAACATCCAGTAAAATATTGGATGCATGGAAATATGCTTACAGTTAATGGAACTAAAATGAGTAAATCATTAGGAAACTCATTTTTACCAGTCGAATTAATAACAGGCAATCATCCATTATTAGAAAAAGGCTATTCGCCAATGATAGTACGATTCTTTTTCCTTCAAGCAACTTACAGAAGCACAGTTGACTTTTCTAATGATGCACTAAAAGCAGCAGAAAAAGGCTATACAAGACTAATGTCGGCAATTCAATTACTCGAAGAATTACCAACATCAAACAATTCAACCGTAAACATTCAGAAATTAATTGACAATTGCTATACAAGTATGAATGATGATTTCAATACTCCAATTACCATAGCTCATTTATTTGATGGTGTTAAAATTATTAATGGGATAAAAAACGGTTCAGAAACGATAACAAATGAAGACCTAAAATTACTGAAAGCACACTATTATTGTTTTGTTTTTGATATTCTAGGATTACAACATGAAACAAATCAAGTAGCATCGTCCGATAAAAATGACTTAGAAGGACTGATGAATCTGCTAATTAATATTAGACAAAGTGCAAAAGATGAAAAAAATTGGACTACATCTGATTTAATTCGTGATGAACTGAAAAAATTAAATATAACCATCCAAGACACAAAAGATGGAACAATTTGGAATTATGAAATAAGCCATAAGTAAGATGCTCATTAACATTGATGAATATTTCACATGGCGATTCCTCCCGATAGTTCCGATAGCTATCGGAACTATCGGGAGACCGATTTAATAAAAATAAAAACCATATATGAAAAATAACATTCTTTTCTTTATAAGTATTGGATTTTTACTTGCCTGTGGAAATGATAAGCAAGATGCAGAAAAACCCAAACAACAACAAACATCACTAACAAAAACAACATTCATAGCACTAGAAAAGCCCGAATTTGATGAAGATTCGGCTTATTTATACGTAAAACAACAAGTAGATTTTGGACCACGATTTCCCAATAATGATGCACACGCTGTATGTGCCATTTTCTTAAAAGAAAAATTAAGTTCACTAGGATTTGAAACGCAAATTCAAGAAGGAAAAGCAACCACTTTTAATAATAAAAATATCACTATAAAAAATATTATAGGAAGCTATAATCCAGAACTCCAAAAACGAATTCTTTTATTTGCACATTGGGACTCTAGACCATTTGCTGATCATGATGAAAAAGACAAAACCAAACCAATTTTAGGAGCAAATGACGGAGCTAGTGGTGTTGGTGTTTTACTTGAAGTGGCTCGACAACTTAATCTAAGTCAACCAAAAATAGGTGTTGATATCATTTTTTTCGATGCAGAAGATTATGGACAACCATCGAGTTTAATGGTTCAATCTAATTCAGATTCATGGTGTTTAGGCTCTCGCTATTGGGCAAAAAATCCGCATAAAGAGAATTATTCAGCAGATTTCGGTATATTATTAGATATGGTTGGAAATTCAAATCCTCAATTTACTAAAGAAGGTATATCTATGAAGTATGCTCCTCAAATTGTTAATAAAGTATGGGATGTCGCTGCTCGTTTGGGATATCAACATATTTTTGTAAATAAAGAAACTTTTTTTGTCGGTATTGACGATCATCAACCAATAAATGAAATTATGGGCATACCTAGTATTGATATCATTCATTATGAAGAAGCTACTGGAAATTTCCATAGTTCTTGGCACACCCATGACGACAATATGGATGTAATAGATAAATCAACACTAAAAATAGTTGGAGAAACAATTTTAGCCGTAATTTATCAAGAAAAATAAAAAGTATATAAAATTTGCTAATCTAATTTATTGTTGTAAATTTGCACATTATCAATAATCAATCAATAACCTTTAAAAACTTAATTAACATGAAAAAAGTATTAACATTAGTAATGGTAGCAAGTATGTTCAGCTTAGTAGCTTGTGGACCAACTCCAGAAGAACAAGCAGCAGCAGCAGCAGAAGATCAAAAAATTGCTGACGATTTAATAAAAGTAGAAGAAACTGTTCAAGAAGAGCAAGTTGCAGAAGTTGAAGAAGAAGCTACTACTGAAGAAGCTACTGAAGAAGCTACTGAAGAAGCTACTGAAACTCCAGCTGAATAAGCTCGTAAGTTTTACATTAAAATAAAAAGACTGTTTCGATAAATCGAAACAGTCTTTTTATTTTATGCTTATCCGTTTGTTTACCTATTTTAGTAATTGATTTTCTTTATTTACCCCATCCCTAAAGGGTGTGAAGAAAATCAATTTGCTCCCTTTAGGGTTTGGGGAAATCAAATTGATTTTCAAACCATTGGAACTTATTTAGGTAAACAAACGGATAAGCATATTTTATTTTAATAAACATTTTCATGCTATGGGAAATAAGAATAAATTGGAAAAATGGGCTGAAATGGAAACATTTAACAATGTTGTTCAACCCAAAACAGACGAAGTTTTACGTAAGAACCATCCATTAAAAGGAAAATGGAACGAACTGCTATTTAAAAATGACCAACCTATTGTTTTGGAGCTTGGTTGTGGTAAAGGAGAATATACAGTTGGGTTAGCCAAACATTTTCCCACTAAAAATTTTATTGGCGTTGACATTAAAGGAAATAGAATTTGGAAAGGAGCAAAACAGGCATTTTTAGAAAAAATGAATAATGTTTTTTTTCTTAGAACACGAATTGATTTTATTACCTCACTTTTTGGAGAAGCTGAAGTAGATGAGATTTGGATAACTTTTCCTGACCCTCAACCAAAAGATAGATTAGAAAGAAAACGATTAACCTCGCCACTTTTTATTGAACGCTATTCCAACATTCTAAAACCAAATGGAATTATTCATCTTAAAACTGACCATGAAGGATTTTTTAGATACACATTGACTGAAATTGAACGAAACAAGTATAAGCTTTTAGAACATACGTTTAATCTCTACGAAGAAAAAATTGCAGATTTAGATTCAAAAACACAAGAAATTCTTTCTATTAAAACTTTTTATGAAAATTTGTTTACACTAAAAGGACATAACATTCATTACCTCAAATTTCAATTGGCATAAAAAAAAGGCTGAATTCAAAAATTCAGCCTTTTTTGTAGGGATAAAATGATTAATAAAACTTATACCGTTGATCAACAATTCCAAATTTTTCTTTTAATGCCTCTAAAATACCTGAAGAGATAGAAGCATATTGACTGTTTAATTCTTGTTTAGTTAGGGAATAATCTGTTGTTTCAGGAGCAGGAGTTACATTTTCTACTAAAACTACAAAAACACCAGTATTTCCTTCAATTGGTTTGGAAGATATTTTACCAGCAGGAATTGTAGATATTACTCCAATCACTTTAGGTTCCTGACCTAAGCCTGGAATAGAATATGCAGCAAAATTTACGTTACTTGTTGTACTAACAGAAACTCCAATTTTTTCGGCTAAATCTTCTATGTTTAAAATTCCTTCCATTTCTTTGCTAATTTGTTCTGCTTTTTTCTTTTTTCTGGCTTCCATTTCAATTTCAACTTTTATTTGTTCAAGAGAAGCAAAACCATCTTCTTTTATTTCTGCTAAATGAGCTACCACATAGGTATTATCAAATTGAAGCGGATCACTTATAGCACCTTTTTCAGCATTAAATGCCCATCGAACCAACTCTCGAGCATCACCAATACCATTAATGTTTCTATCACTTACTCTAATGTTGTCGGCAATCATTTTTTTATAGGTGCTGTTTTCTTTTGAAACGGTTGATGTAAAGGTTTCTGAGTTGTTATTTTCTGAATAAAATTTACTAACTTCTGCAAAAACTTTGTCATAGGTTTCACTACTAGGAGCAACATTAAGAGCTAGTTTAGCTAATTTTACTTTTTTAACTTGTTCTCCTTGGGCAAGAATTTCAATTAAATGAAATCCAAATTGTGATTCCACAATTACTAAATCTCCTTTTTTACCATCAAAACAAGCATCATTAAACGGTTTAACCATAGTTCCTTCCGTAAACCAACCTAAATCACCGCCTTCAACCGCAGAGCCAACATCGTCAGAATTATCTTTAGCTAATTGATCGAATTTTGCTCCTTTTTTAATAAGTGTTCGAAGGGAATCTAATTTAAAATAACCAGTAGAATCTCCTGGAGCTTTTGTGTTAATTAATATGTGCCTTGCTTTAACTGAGTCTGGAACAAATTTAATATCAACTAATTTTGCTACTGCATACGTGTTATTTTCTTCAAAAGGACCAAAAATAGCACCCTTTTCTGCATGAAAGAATGCAGAATCAATTTCAAAAGGAAAATTATTTTGCGTGTAATAAGTATCATTTAAAGGAACATCAGAATTATAGGATACAAAAGAAGAATCATCATTTGTTGTTTGAAATTCTTTCGATAATTCAGCAAGTTGTTCTTTAATAGCTTGTTTATCTTCTTCTGAAGGAAGAATTTCAAACTTCACATATTCTAGTGTTCGAGAAGATTCTTGTTTAAATTCATGTTTATGTTTTTCGTAATATGCTTTTAATTCTTTATCAGAAACAGTAATTGAACTATCTGGAATAGTATTATAGCGTTTCACAACATATTTTATGGCACGAGTTTCATTTTGTTCTTTATAAGCATTTTTAATCATCAACGAAGTGGCAAACATACCTTTTGTAACTAAATTATTATATTTAGTAGCCATTCTTTCTTGAATTAATCCATCTTCAAACTGCAGCCATTGAGCTTTTCTATCGGCTGGCATCGTTTCTAATCCTTTCAAAAAATTTATTACTTGATTGGGATCAAAAACATTTGTTTCGGGATTAGTAAACGATTGTCTAATTTGTGGATGTGGATTAACTCCTGTAATCATATCATCCAATTCTTTAGGACTAACCGTTAACCCTACTAATTCAAATTGTTTAACCAACAACTCTTCTCTAACAATATCATTCCACACTTGTTCTTTAATAGATTCTCTAACTTGAGCATCAGCAGGTCCATTTTGATATTCATACCGAGCGATAAAATCGTTTAATTTTCTATCAAAATCTCTTGCAGATATAGCTACGTTACCAATTTCGCCAACATTAGTATCTCCACCACCTCTAAAAAGACTGCTTGCAGCATCTTGAAATAAAAAACCAACCATACCAAGTCCAATAATTATCATTACCAAACCTGATTTTTCTCTAATTTTTCCTATTACAGCCATATTTTTAATTTTTATTTCCCTTTGTTTTGGGAGTAATTTTTTGGGTTGCGAATATACGATAGTTTTATCATATAATAAACTATTTTTTTTTTGATGTTAAAAATTAATGCCTCAGAAGAACATTTATAAAAAAATATATTTTAAACTATATTTATTACTACCTTTGTTTTCAATATTATAAGTTTATTAAAATGCAAAAAACCAACACTCTATTCGCTTTTATTTTAGTCATTAGTTTTCAATACATCATTGGAAATTTACAAGCTCAAACTTCTATACATCAACAACAACTAACTTATTACAACAGTTTAGGAAATGCTGATGCAAACTATTACGAGCAGAACACTATGGCTGCCAAAATGCAACAAAAAAATCAAAAATTAACTTGTAATTTAAACAAAGTAGTTTATGGCTGGCATCCTTATTGGGTTGGAAGTGCCTATTTGAACTATGATTGGGATTTGTTAAGTCATTTTTCATTTTTCAGTTATGAAGTTGATGCTGCAACAGGAAATCCTAACTCTACACACGGTTGGGCTACAAGTGCGGCTGTTGATGCTGCGTTGGCTTCAGGAAACACTAAAGTTACACTTACCGTTACCTTATTTTCAGGTCACGCCACATTTTTTAATAGTTCAACAGCTCAACAAACGCTTATTACTAACCTTATCAACCTTATCCAAAGCAGAGGAGCTCATGGTGTAAATATCGATGTTGAAGGACTCCCTGCTACTTACAAAACTGCGTTTACCAATTTTATGATAAACCTTTCCAACCAAATGCATGTAGCTATTCCTAATTCTGAAGTAAGCACCGTGCTTTATGCGGTAGATTGGAATAATGTGTTTGATTTTACTAATATGGGAAGTGTTGTTGATCATTTTATTATTATGGGTTACGATTATTATTGGTCGGGAAGTGCAACAGCAGGGCCAAACGATCCTTTATATCATTTTAGTACTACCTATAATTACAACCTTTCTCGTTCTATCACTTATTATTTAAACAAAGGTTGCCCGAAAAATAAATTGATTTTAGGCTTACCTTATTATGGTAGAGAATGGCCTACATCCAGTGCTACTGTTCCTTCATCAACAACAGGAAGTGGAGTAGCAAGAACTTATGCGGTAGTTAAAAATAATGCTTCTGGAAATTATTCTGCTGCCAATTATCAATATGACAATGATAGTTATTCAGATATTTATGTGTTTAACAGTGGTGGACAAAAACAATGTTTTATTTCGTTAGAAAACAGCATCAGAAAAAGAATGGAACACATCAATACCTCAGGAATTGGTGGAATGGGTATGTGGGCTTTGGGCTACGATGATGGTTATCCCGATTTGTGGGATGCCATTGAAGATTATATGACCACATGTTTTACATATCCTTGTTCAGGAACCATTCATGATTTTGGAGGCCCAACTAAAAATTATTACGATAACGAAAATTATACGTGGACGATTGCACCAACAGGAGCTGGATCCATTAGTGTGAATTTCACTTCTTTTGATGTGGAAGCTAATTGGGATTATTTGTACATTTATGATGGAGCAACAATTGCTGCTCCTCAAATTACGGGAAGTCCTTTTACAGGAACAACTTTACCTGCCAATTTTACTTCATCTACAGGAGCATTAACTTTCAGATTTACTTCTGATGGAGCAACTGTCCGACCAGGTTTTGTTGCCAATTACTCTTGTGCAATAGATAATATTCCTCCCACCACTTCAGTATCCGCTCCAACAGGTTGGGTAACGAGCAACTTTACCGCCAACTTTACCGATGCAGATAACTCAGGCGGAAGTGGCATACAAAAAAGCTACTATCAAGTTATTGATTTTGATGGCACCGAATGGAGAGCCAATGCTAACAATGGCTTTTTTGCTGATAACTTTAATACCAACATCCATCCCGAATGGACACCTGTTGTTGGAAATTGGAGTATTAATGCGGGAGCATTATACCAATCTGATGAAAATGAAGGAAACACCAATATATCCGCTTACTTAAACCAAAGTTTATCCAACCGACATTTATACCACTTTAAAGCAAGGATAAACGGTTCTGGAACCAACAAAAGAGCAGGATTCCACTTTTTTGCCGATGATGATACGTTGACTAACAGAGGCAACTCTTACTTTGTGTGGTTTAGAGTAGATAATGCCAAATTGCAAATCTACAAAGTAGTAAACGATGTATTCGGACCACCTGTGTTGGATATGCCACTAACCACCGTTGCAGGACAACTATACGATTACAAAGTAATATACGATAGAATTTCTGGTGAAATTATTTTATATAGAAACGATGTTTTTGTAACTTCTTGGACAGACAGTTCGCCAATAGCAACAGGAAACTACATTTCATTCAGAAGTGGAAACGCCACCATGTCCGTAGCCGAACTAAAAGTATATCGTTCCAGGTATCCATCGGTAACGGTAACTGTTGGCAACCCAACTACATCAGATATCCGTTACCAAAACCCTAACCCAAGTACACCGAGCGGAAAAGTAAAATCGTTGGTAGATGATAATGCCAACAACATATCCACCATAGGCGACCAGTTGATAAATGTAGATTGGACATCACCACTAACCTTTACTACCAATGATGGAACAGCAGCAGACATAGACACTACCAATACCAACACCCAACTAAGTGCCAACTGGACAAGCACTACCGATCCACACTCCAATGTAGTAGCGTATTGGTACGCCATAGGCACCACAGCAGGCGATTCTAATGTAGTATCATGGACGAATAACGGTATGAATACCGCCATTACCCACACAGGCTTATCCGTACCATTTAATCAAGATTATTATTTTGCTGTAAGAGCCGAAAACGGAGCAGGATTACTTACGCAAGTACCCACAGACGGACAATGGGTGGTGATGGCAACTAGCATCAACGAAATCGCAACAGCAAGTTTTGCGGCTTACCCCAATCCGTTTACAGAACAACTCCATATAGAACTAAAACAAGCACAAACAGCAACCATAAGTTTGTACGACAATGTAGGCAAGTTGATTTTTAGTAAAAACATCAACAACACCACTGTTATTGATATGAGTACTTATCAACTAAAAGCTGGTAATTACAATTTAGTGATAACAGCTAACGATAAAACAGAGGTTCTTAAATTGTTGAAGCAGTAATTGTTGGAAATAGATAAACTTAGTAAATGCTATGCTTAGAAAAAGGTTTGGTAAATTTATGCTCAGGTTAAAAATAAATAAAAATGGATGGTTTGACAAATACACCACAAGCGTGGATGCTTGCTGCAGCGGGGGGGCTCTTGCTATCCAGCCATTATTTTTAATAACGTAGATTTTCCAGCTCCATTTTTACCAACCAAGCCTATTCTATCTGTTTTACTTACAATAAAAGATATTTTGTTGAACAAAAATCGTTCTCCAAAACTAACAGTCAATTCATTAATTCCTAACATAGGCACAAAATTACAAATTTTTAGTTGTACTTTATTTTTTAATTTTTTGTTACTACTCAGCCGCTTATTTTTTTTCTCTTTGCCACTGATTACGTATATTCACACAGATTTTTTTCACAGATTTTTCAAAGAAAAATCAAATCTGTGTATGTAATCTGCGAAAATTAGTGTAATCAGTGGCATTTTTTTGTTTTTTTATTGTCTTTAGACAAGTAATTTAGCGGCTGAGTAGTAACAATTTTTTGTTTGATGGTGGAAGTTGAAGTTTTTTTTTAGAATTGTAGGATGAATAAGTTTATTGTGATATTGATTAGCTTGTTAACAGGGTGTATGTCTAAAAATGACAATGCACATTTATATTTCAACACAAACAACAATGAATTAAAGTTAAAAATTATACCATTTGAGACAGATAAAACAACATTTGATTTAAATGACTCCATATCTTCCTTGCATAACTTTATTTATGTTGGAAAAGCCAAAGACCAATATCTATCAGAGAAATTAAGTAAGGATGAGTTTTACATTCAAATAAATGATGTTATAAGTAGCCCTGAGGCAATACCTGAATTTTTAGATTGTAGCCATTGTGATTTTGAAAAGTATAAAATCATAATAGAGGCTGATAAATCAACTCCAATAGATTTTCTTAAAGAAATCGAATCTAAAATTTTACATCAATATAGTGAATATAAAAGTAGTCAAATCTATTATTATGAAGTAAATTCATCAATCAGGATAAGTGGGTATAATCGTAAGAATTTCACTAAGGAAACTAAACTCTTTGAACTTGGAAATGGATATAATGAACTATATAATGAAGCTAAAAAAATATCAAAAGTTGGAGAATTTAAAAATTATAAATTAATTAATGGGTTGAACTATAATTATGATGAAGATTATAATTTAATTGATATTCAAAAAATTAAAGATGGAGGACTTTTGAAAAACCAATTATATCCTAAAGACAGTATTAACAATAATTTAATTGCTGGAAATTTATTTTTCCCAACAATTATAAGATTAGAACAACATAAAAACCATTTTATTTATTATAATGGTAATAAAGATGATTTGGAATTTTTAACCAAAAAAAATAGAGAAAAATTTTATGTTAAATCGTTAGTTCAAATTGATAAAAATGATTTAAAAGCACACAAATTAGCATGGTCAATAAGTGAATTAAACGCTATGCAAGGTAATTCTGATGGTGAATTACACACAATAATTACAATGATTGAAAAAAAGCCATAAGATAAAAATGGATTTTATATTATAGGTGTAAAAAGATGCTTTATTAATCGATTTGGTTCTATGATAAATATACCATCTTTAAAAATAAATATTAGCACAAATGAAATTTTAGTTGGAAATTTAGAAATGAACTATATTTCCATTGATGAGTGGCGAAAAAATAAAAAAATTCAATTTGTAAGATGAAAAAATATAAGCATCTTTTAGAAAAAGCACTTTCTATCTATTTAGAACACCTAAATAAAATAGTTTATATCAAGTCGTTTAAGCAAATGGCTAAAGATACTGATGTTCTTTCTACTGCGGAAGAAGGTATGGAAGATTATTTTGCTCAGATTAAAAATATATCTTAACGAATTATTGGAGTATTAAAGCTTCATCTACACCAGTCAGGTTTTTAAAAACCTGACAGGTGTTTTTTTATTCAATTATTAATTTTTAGCTACATTTGTTTTTTAATAAAATAGTTAAATCGAGCCTTGTAAACTCTATAACATACAGAAGGCAAAAATTGGCTTTGTGTGTTGGAAATCCTCCCCTTTTGGGGGAGCTAGAGGGGGCTTTTAAATTAAAAACAAGATTATGGACTACAATATTATTTTAATAACTCAAGAAAACAACATCGCTCAGGTAACTATTAACCGACCTAATCAATTAAATGCGTTGAATTCAGCTACAATAGCAGAGTTGAGCAGTGCTTTTAAAACATTAGAAGCAGATAAAAATGTTCGTGTAATCATCATTACTGGTGCTGGCGAAAAAGCCTTTGTTGCTGGTGCAGACATCAAAGAGTTTTACCAATTTGATGTGGAAGAAGGAAAAAAACTTTCAGCTGAAGGGCATCAAAAATTATTTGATTTAGTAGAAAATTTAACCACTCCTGTAATTGCTGCTGTAAACGGTTTTGCATTAGGGGGCGGATTAGAATTAGCCATGTGTTGTCATTTTAGAATAGCTTCTGACAATGCTAGGTTAGGTTTACCCGAAGTTACGTTGGGAGTAATTCCTGGTTATGGAGGAACACAAAGATTAGCACAATTAGCAGGAAAAGGTAGAGCCATGGAAATGATTATGACTGCCAAAATGATTTCTGCTGAAGAAGCAGCAAATATTGGCTTAGTAAACCAAGTAGTAACGCAAGAAGAATTGTTGTCAACTTGTCAAAAAATTGCTCAAAAAATTGCTTTCAATTCTTCAACAGCTATTGCAAGTGCAATAAAAGCGGTAAATGCCGGTTTTAAAGACGGTGTAAATGGCTATGAAACAGAAATAGAAGAGTTTGGTAAATGCTTTGGAACACCCGATTTTGTTGAAGGAACAAATGCATTTATTGAAAAAAGAAAGCCAGCTTTTAAATAGTAGCCCCCTAAATCCCCCGAAGGGGAACCTCTTTACGGTAAGCAAAGTGTTTAAAGTGAAAAAAATAAATACATTAGTTACAAACCCAATAGTATGCTGTTTTCAAAATGGCAGGTATAGAATCCTCAAACCTTAAACTTCAAACCTTGAACCAACAATGAATCCCTTAAAAAAACTTGCCGGACAAACAGCCATTTATGGGCTTACAAGCATAGTTGGTCGTTTGCTGAATTGGTTTTTGGTGCCTATTTATATCGGTACGGCAAAGTTTACGCCCGACCAATACGGAATTATTACCGAAATGTATTCCTACGTGGCATTTTTGGTGGTTTTTTTAACCTACGGAATGGAAACCGCTTTTTTCCGTTTTTCTACCTTGCAAGAACACGATAACAAAAAGGTTTATTCTACTATTATTTACTCGCTGTTTACTACTTCTTTTGTGTTTATAGCATTGGCTTTTTTGTTTGATCAATCCATTGCTAATTGGCTGAAATATCCCAATAATAAAGAATTTGTAATCTGGTTTGCCCTAATAGTTGGTTTAGATGCAGTAGCTTCTATTCCTATGGCGAAGCTACGAGCAGATAATAGACCTATAAAATTTGCTGTTATCAACTTTGCAAATATTGGTGTAAACATTGGCTTAAATTTATTTTTTCTAGCCTATTGTTTACCCATGTATAAAGCTGGCGAGACCAATTGGCTTATCGAAACTTTTTATAATCCAGAAATAGGTGTAGGCTATGTTTTTATCGCTAATCTTATTGCGAGTATTGTTAAGTTTTTGCTTTTACTGCCCGATATGTTAAAAGCCAAATTTAGTGTTGAATTCGCTTTGCTTAAAAAAATGTTTATTTATGCGTTGCCTTTGTTGGTTTTTGGGTTGGCAGGAATTGTAAATGAAACTATTGACAGAATTATGCTAAAGCGGATGTTGTTTGAAAGCAAAGGTGAGCTGGAAACGATGTCGCAAATTGGAATTTACGGAGCTAGTTACAAAGTTTCTATTATAATTACTTTATTTATTCAGGCGTTTAGGTATGCTGCAGAACCTTTCTTTTTTGCACAAGAAAAAGAAAAAAATGCGAAATCCACCTACTCCACCATCATGACTTATTTTGTGATAATTTGTGCTACCATCTTTTTGGGAGTGATGTTGTACATTGATATTGTGAAATATTTTATTCCCAACGAAGCTTACTGGGTAGGACTTCAAGTAGTTCCTATATTATTGTTCGCCAATATTAGTTTAGGCATTTATTACAATCAATCCATTTGGTACAAGCTAAGTGGAAAAACAAAATATGGAGCTTTTATAGGTGTTTTTGGTGCTTTTATTACTGTACTTTTAAATTACTTATGGATTCCAATTTTTGGGTATGTTGGCTCTGCTTGGGCAACCTTAATTTGCTATTCGTCTATGTGTATCATTTCATTTGTTTTAGGACAAAAACATTATCCCATTACATACAATTATTTTAAAATAGGGTTGTATTTAGGCTTAGCATTACTACTCTACTTTGCAACCACGCAATTTACCATAGCAAATTTCTACACCAAACATCTTATACATACGCTACTGATTTTTGCTTTTTTAGGAACAATTTACGCCATCGAAAGACCAAAAAAAGAGTGATTTAGTAGGTTGCTTATTCAGATATTATCTTCTTCCGCTTTTTAGTTTCTCGTTGTTTAAAAAATGCGTTCATAAAAATAGCTAGTAAAATAATTGCCATTCCTAAATAAAAACCTCCCGACATTACTTCTGATTCTCTCCAAATTAAAACAGCTATAATTACAGAATAAATTGGCTCTAAATTAACTGATATCACAACCGTAAATGGTGAAATTTTTTTCATTACCTCAACAGAAACAATAAACGCAAAAGCGGTACAAACTATTCCCAACATAAGCAACCATTTAATATCTGCAACAGGCACTAAAAATTGACTGAAATCAGAAAAATTTGTAATCAACAAATAAATAGAAACCACACTTAAAGCTCCCAACAATTCATAAAAAGAAATTGTTTTAGCATTTGATTCTTTGATTAAAAGTCCATTCAACACTGTGAACCAAGAACCTAACGCTGCTGCAATAACACTCAAAATCATTCCCAACACATAATTAAATTCAAAGCTAAAAACAAAATACAATCCAATAATAATTACTATTCCCAATAAAAATTCATAGCTTTTAATTTTTCGTTTAAAATAAATTGGTTCTATGAGTGAAGTAAATAAGGCACTGCTAGAAATACAAACTAAAGCGATAGATACATTAGATTGTTTGATTGCTTCAAAAAAGGCAATCCAATGGAGGGCAATCAAAACACCTATAAAGCAGGTTTTTACAAGTATTTTTTTTGAAATTTTAAATGAATGTTTGGTTATCAAAAAATACAGTCCTATAAAAAAAACACCAATTAACACCCTGTACCAAACTAATAAATAAGAGTTAACTGAGATGAGTTTACCTAAAATACCTGTAAAGCCAAAAATTAGCACAATAACGTGTAGCCAAATATGATATTTATAGTCTTTTAGCATTTTTTTTTACAAAAAAAAGCAAGGAATTAATAACCTTGCTTTTTTCAATTATTTTTCTAACTAGAGTTTACCTGTAACCTAGTTTTTTCGTTATCATTGTTTTGACAAGGGGTCATGACCCCTTGTTTGACTTTACAGGCAGACTCTAATTATTCTGGTTGAGCAGGAGTTTGTTGCTGAGGAGCTCCATTCAAATTTGGTGCTACAGGAGCAGCTTTTTCGTCAATTAATTCTTTAATTTTAGAATCGCCTGTTGTTTCTTCTCCACCAGTTCTTGTTGGATTAACCGCAGAAGATGCAATACTTAATACTACCAATGCAATACCTAATGTCCAAGTTGCTTTTTCTAAAAAGTTGGTTGTTTTTCGCACACCCATAATTTGGTTGTTTGATGAGAACGCAGCATCCAAACCACCTTTAGGGTTTTGGATTAAAACGATTAGCAATAATAAAACACATATTATGATAACCAATATTGTGATGAGTGTAAACATTATTTTAGTTTTTGTTTTAAATTTTTAATTTGGGTTGCAAAATAACTTCTTTTTTTTGGAAATTTCAAACTTAATTTTTCATACATTAAAATTGCTTTTTGATAATTGCCTTGATCAACGTGGACAAGGGCTAGCGTTTCACTCACTAGGTCTAAATTATCAACTACACTTAGCCTTGCCATATTCATTGGAGAGTAAAATTCGGTTTTTTTCGGCTGAATTTTAGGGTCTTCTTGAATAAATTTATCAATTAAATCAAATTTATTCGCCTTTTCAATTGTTTTTTCTTCATTTTTCGGAGCTAATTTTTCTACTTTACCTTGATTAAAAAATGAAATCCAATCGGTAAAAGTGTGTGCCGTTTCTAAATCAAAAGCGTTTTTTTCTTTTTCAGTTAATTCTTCTGTTAATTTAGTTTCTTCTTTTTCGTCAATAGCTTGGTTTGTTGTTTCAAGCAGAATAGAACTATTAATGGCTTGAGCGATGTATTCATGCTCAAACTCGGTAATGGGATTCTCTTTGGTTACTGTCTCGACAGGAATTTCATCAACAACGGTTTCAGTATTCGGCAATAAGGGTTCAATTTTTTCTTCTTCTTGAGTTAAATTAGGCGTTGCAATTCTTTCTGTTGGAGCAACACTAGGTTGGTGTAATTGTGTGAAAAGTTGGTAACGATCGGTGCAATAAACCGCTGCTTTTTTTAAATGTTCATCAAATTGAATGTCGTTGTTGTTTTTTAACAACAATGCCATCATTAAGTATGTAGTTTGGCAATAAGGAAATTCCTTCGTTACCAAAAGCAATTCATCAACTTTCCCAACTAATAAAGCTGGATTTTTAATGCTTTCTATGAAATGTGATTGCTGCATTGGAGTTGTTATGAGATAAAATGTGCCAAATAGACGAAGTTATTTTGTTCTTTTTTAAGGCGTGAATTGCAGCTAATAGCTTGCGACTCTTAGCAAAATTCACAACGCCAAAAAAGGATGAAAGAACGAGCATAAATGTACAGGTTATTTCATAAAAACTCCATTAAGCAAAACTAAAAATTCTAACGATTAAATTAAGGATAAAAATACACAATCTTTTTTGAAGGTTAAAAAATGAATCTTCCAAATTTAATACTGATTTTATATTACAAAGTAATTCGTTAGCTTTGTGAATGAAATTATTTTTTATGCCATTAATTACGCTGAAATTTACCTGCCGTTTTGTTTTTTTTTGTACGCTATTTTTGTCATGCTTAGTAGGAGTTGCTCAAGAAAAAGTAACCACCTTTGGGATTCAATTAAAACCGATTATTCCTTTAGGCTTTATTGATGGAGGTGTTCAAGAAAAAAAAGTAGCTAACATCAATTTTGAATTAGAACCAAAATTTGGATTGGCATTCGGAATGGTTATTAGAAAAGGATTAACAAAAAATCTTTCCTTAGAATCGGGCATAAATTTAGTTAGAAGAAACTATGATTTATCTATAAAAGATTTAGACTCTTCTTTTACAAGTCAATCGAGTTTTCGAGTGGTAAACTATGAAATTCCTGTTTCAGGATTGGTTTATGTTCAGCTTGGACGAAATACGTTTATGAATGTTTCTGGAGGATTTTCTTTTGATATGTATCCTACCCCATTGTTTGTTGGTATAGACAAAGAATTTTCTAATGCAGTAAATCGAAAAAGCTGGATTCAACTTAGTTTAATTGCTAATGTAGGGTGGGAATATAGAACACAAAAGAGTGGCTATCTTTATTTCGGAGCTTCCTTTCACAGGCCATTTAGTGCTCTTTTAAATTCTTATGTAACCTACAAAGCTTTTGATAGAAGTGATGAAACCGTTTTTAGCCTTTCTGGAAATTATTTAACACTTGATTTTAGGTATTTCTTTCATGAAGATAAAGAAAAGAAAAAAGGTCCTTCCGAACGAGAAATTAAAAAGAAACAAGAATCCGTTAGGATAAAGAAAAAACCTGAGCATTTGAAATAATATAGACAATTTCAATCCAGCCTGCAATCTTCAATCAACAATTTACAATAAAACATTGAAAAAAATATTTGAAGAAATTGGACATTATGGACAAACTCTAATTAAAAAATTCTTCTTTTAAAAACTCCTGATAAGGCGTTAAATTTGAAGCCACTTGTAATTGAAAATATTTTTGATGAAATGCTTCTTCTGATTTCTGAGCATTCAATTGAGTAATTCTGTATCTATCAAAATTCTTCAGAGCTAAATGCTCTTGAGGTGTTAATTCTTTTTGATTAAACTCTTTTTCCCTCAAATCATTAATGGTTATAATTTCACCCAAAAGACTGTTTTTCTTAGCGGGTTCTTTATTTTCTTTTTGCAATGACATAAAAAATTTTTGTAAAATTAGCTATCTTTCTTCAAATTTGCAATTAAGGTATAACTATCTAAATGAAAATCATCTGCATCTTCAATTACAGGAAATTTTTGACGATAATCATTCAATTCTTTTAAATCTAATTTTAATGTTTCCACACGTTCCTCATTGGGTTTTGTTTTACTAATGTATTCCCCTTTAGGCTCAATAACTGCTGAATTTCCCGAATATTCCTTATCATTTCCATCTTTTCCAATAATATTAACCCCTACCACATAACATTGATTTTCAATGGCTCTTGCCTCTAATAATTTATTCCAATGAGAGATTCTAACCGTTGGCCAATTGGCAATGTAAATTAAACAATCAAATTCATGAGTGTTTTTAGGCTCTGCAAGCGAAATATTTCTACTCCATGCCGGGAAACGTAAATCATAACATATTAATGGACAAATTCTCCATCCTTTGTGATGCACAATTAATCGGTTTTCTCCTGCATTGAAGTGTTGATCTTCTCCAGCCATAGTAAACAAATGCCTTTTGTCATAATGAAAATGCTGACCATCGGGTTGCATCCAAATTAGTCGATTAAAAAACTTGGTATCTTCTTCAATAATTAAACTTGCAATGATAACTGCATTTTTGCTTTTCGCTTGTTCTTTTAACCAATTAACAGTTTTACCATGCATAGGTTCTGCTAGTTTTTCGGAATTCATCGAAAAACCTGTAGAAAACATTTCTGGCAAAACAATAATATCTGTTTTTGAAGTTATTGCATTTATTTTTTCTGAAAATTGAGCTAAATTTTTAGCCTTATCTTCCCAAAACAAAGCAGTTTGTATTATGGTTACAGTTAAGTTCATCTTTTTATAAATTACAAATATCAAATTCCGATAGTTATCAACGATTTAATTAGGTGTAATAATATTACAAATATAACATTTTTTAATCTTTCAATAATGAAAGTAATCTCCATTGTGTAATTAATAATATAGCGATATAGTAATAAAGAGAACTCAAGTTTCGCACCCAAATTAAGCTGCTAAATTACAAGGGGCTTGAATATCTGCATTTATATTTGTGAATGAGAATAATTCTGCGTGAGCTACTAATTTCTTGGCTATTTCGTTAATATCTATGTCATCAACGAAAAACTCCAAAAACACTAATATTTGAGCAATTAACTATTGCCCATTGACTATTGCCCATTGACTATTCACATTTCATACTTTCCACATCTATCTTTTTACTTCTCTAATTTTTTTAATTCACTTTTCACAAAGGCTACCAATTCATGAATGTATGCTTGCGAGAAATCAAATTTAATTCCTGCTGTTGCATAAATTTCGGCAATGGGTTTAGTATAACCTAATTTTAATGCTTCCATATAGTGTTCTATAGCTTTGCTTGAATTGTTTTTGTAGTTTCTCCAAACGGCAATTGCTCCTAATTGAGCCATTCCATATTCAATATAGTAAAATGGCACTTCAAAAAGATGGAGTTGCTTTTGCCAATAATAGTTTTTTTCATCTTCACAATCTGACCAATCTACAACTGAGCTACTAAATTCATTCATTATGTTTTTCCAAATTTCTTTTCGTTGCATTAATGTGTGCGTGGGATTTTGATACAACAAATGTTGAAATTTATCAATGGTAGCAACCCAAGGCAAGGTATTTAGCACGCCTTCTAATTGCTCTCTTTTAGCTCGTTTCAATTCTTCTTCATTGGAATAAAAAACATCCCAAAAATCCATAGAAATAAGTTCCATACTCATTGAGGCTAACTCGGCAACTTCGGAAGGAACGTCTTTAAACCCATTTAGTATTAATGAGTGCGAAAGAAAAGAATGTACTGCATGTCCGCCTTCGTGCAGCATGGTAATCATATCACGATGTGAACCAACAGAATTCATAAAAATAAATGGAACACCCATTTCATTTAAAGGACAATTAAATCCACCTGGTGCTTTTCCTACTTTCGATTCTAAATCAACGTGCTTCATTTCCTTCATTGTTTCCATACATTGTCCAAAATAGGGATGTATGTTGTGAAAACAAGCTATGGTTTTGTCCATTAATTCTGCTCCAGATTGGGTTGGTTGGAGTGGTAATTTTCCATCAAGATCTACCATTTTGTCCCAAGGTTTTAATGAAGTAAGGTTTAGTTTAGCTTTTCTATTTTCATCAAATTGATTAATAACTGGCACTATTTCTTTGGCTATGGAATTGTGAAAATCGAAACAATCTTGCTTGGTATAATCAAAGCGTCCCATTTCGGCAAACATATAATCTCTATAGTTTTCAAATCCTGTGTTTAATGCAAGTTGATGTCGTTTTTTGATTAACGAAGTAAATAAATCGTCAAGTTTTTGAGCATCTTGCAACCTGCGTTGTGCAATTTTTTGATATACTTCTTCTCTTAATTTTCTATCGGTAGATTTTAAATACGTACTTGCTTGCTGAAGTGTTTTTGTATTTCCTTCAATTTCTATGGTCATTTTTGCAGAGATAGCTCCATATTGTTGAGCTTCTTCGGTTAATTGAGTTTTCAACGAAATATTTTCATCTCTATAAATTTCCATTTCTTTTTTAATGGCTCTGAGATAAACAAAATAGGTTTCTGTATCTAATTCATCTAAAAACGAGGATTGTATTAGTTTTTGATTAAAGCTATTTTCATAAGGAGCTATTTTCGGCTCAATTTCGTTTACAAAAAAATTAAACGACTTTTCTAATTGTTCATCGGTGGTGTCAATATTCATTTTTACATAACGCCAACTTACATCTTCACTTACAAAAGCTTCTAATTCACTTCTGTCTTTCAACCATTTTTCGAGGTCGTTTTTAGAATTTATTGGTCTTGTTTTCAATGCTTCATAAAATGGAGCTAATGTTTTCCAACTATCTATTGTTAGTTTTTGAGGTAAAAAATTTCTGCTTATTGAAGTTGATTTTGAAGAAATTATTGATTGCATAAAGTAGTGATTTTATTCATTTATAGTAAGTTAAAAGAAGATGATTTTCTTCTGCTAACACCTACAAATGTAGGAACTTTAGTAAGGTTTTGGGGTGAAAACAAAAACTATTTTTAGTAATTTATTAACTAAGGAGTTGAATTTATTTCACTACTGCTTTCATACCCAAGTTATGAAAAGTAAACGTCCAGATATCTGTCCATTCATCAATAAGCTTTTGTTTAGATTTTCCTGAACCATGACCAGATTTGGTGTCAATTCTTATTAATGTTGGATTGCTGCTTGTATTCATTTTTTGAAGTGTTGCTGCAAACTTAAATGAATGAGCTGGCACTACTCTATCATCATGATCGGCTGTGATAATTAATGTAGCAGGATAATTGGTTTTCTTTAAATTATGTAGTGGCGAATATTTCAATAAATTTTTGAAATCGTTTTCGTTTTCACTTGAGCCATATTCTACAGACCAAGCCCAACCGATGGTAAATTTATGGTAACGCAACATATCCAACACGCCCACCATAGGCAACGCAACTTTTGCTAAATTGGGTTGCTGAGTCATCACAGCTCCAATTAACAACCCACCATTAGAACGACCATGAATTGCCAGTTTTTCGGTAGATGTATATTTTTTTTGTTTCAAATAGTTTGCTGCTGCAATAAAATCATCAAACACATTTTGTTTGTTTTCTAACATCCCTGCTTTGTGCC
This sequence comes from Vicingaceae bacterium, assembly GCA_019429185.1. GTDB lineage: Bacteria > Bacteroidota > Bacteroidia > Flavobacteriales_E > Vicingaceae > BRH-c54. The sequence continues at coordinate 2,070 of JAHYJH010000031.1, read as the reverse complement.
ATTTTTCGCCATATTCACTTCCTCCTCTCAAATTGGCTACAGCATAAATACCTCCATTTTGCATAAATACTGCTTTTGAAACATCAAAACCAGGCTTTATACTAATGTTAAAACCTCCATAACCATACAGTAAACAAGGATTTGTTCCATCTAATTTCAATCCTTTTTTGTGCGAAATAAACATAGGTATTTTTGTACCATCTTTGCTTGTGAAAAAAACTTGATTGGTTTCGTATTCTTCCGTTTTAAAATCAACTGATGGGACAAAATAGTTATCCAAAACCAATTCATCTACATTAAATTTATAAATACTTGTTGGCTGAATATAAGAGGAAAAGGTAATGTAAGCCTCTGATTGATTGAGTTTTCCAACCACAGTACTTGCTATTCCGTTGTTGGGCAATTTTAATTCCTGAACAAATCCTCCATCAAGTGTAAATACTTCAATGCGAGATTGAACATCTTTTAAATAGTTCACAAAAACCTTGTCTCCTGCCACACTCACACCTTCTATCACATCCTCATTTTCTGAAATAAAAGGAGCCCAATTGTCATAATTAGGAGCATCAATGGTTGTTTGCATTATTTTTTTATTGGGAGCTTTGATATTTGTTAGAATAATTAAATTTTCATTATTGTTTCCTACAACATACGTATCACTTTCAAAATCATCAACTAAGGTTATAAATTCGGGTTTATCACTTTCTAAGTTTTTGACAAAAAGCATATTACCACTTGTTCCTTCTGAGGCAGAAACAATTAAAAATTGTTCATCCTCGGTAACACTGGCTCTAAAATTCCGAAGTGGAAATTCATCACTCCAAAAAACATGTTCATCTTCGCTTTGATTGGTTTCTAATTTATGATAAAACACCGTGTGATGTTCGTTCTTGGCAGCAAATTCCCCACCTGTTTCAGGGGCTTTATAACCGCTGTAATAAAATCCATTTTTGTACCAAGCAATGCCCGAAAATTTCACCCATTTAATATGGTCTGAGAGTATTTTTTTTGTTGCCAATTCCATTACGTTAATCTCTATCCAATCCGAACCAGCTGATGAAACAGCATAAGCCATATACTTATTGTCTTTTGAAACACTTATGAAGTTTATACTCACAGAGCCATCTTTCGACATTGTATTGGGGTTTAATAATTCTATGTTTTCTCCATCTTCACTATTTTTGATATAATAAACATCAAAATTTTGATTGCCATCATTTTTGGTGAAAATGATTTGCTCTCCATGTTGTTGCGGAATACTCATTTTAGAATAATTCCACATTTCTGAAAGTTGTTTGTGTATGTATTTTCTATCCTGAATAGTATCTAAATAAAGTTTAGTTACTTTATTTTGCTGCTCAACCCAATTCTTGGTTTCTTCCGAATTATCATCTTCCAACCATCGGTATGGATCTTGAATTGTTTTTCCAAAATAAGCATCATTAACTTCTTCTGTTTGAGTTTTGGGATAGGTAATTTTTTGTTGAGCAACGACAACTAAATTAATCAACATTGCAAGGGTAGAAAAAATAATTATTTTGTACATAGTGTTTTTTTTATGAAAACGAAATTAGGAAAATTTTGAGAGATTAAAGAGACTTTAAAAATATGTAACGAAATACTCAAAAAAAACTGTCACTTCGAGTGTTTTGAGGTACGAAAAACATATCGAAAAGTTGATGGTTTTATAACTAAATAACTGTTCTCGATACGATTCAACTCCGCTAAAGCTCCATTAAACCTACTACCATTGACGTAATTTTTAAGTTGTTATTTATCAAATGTTTATAAATTAATTAAATTTTGAATTGTTGGAAACTATTTTTTCTTTTTTTTTGCCACTGATTACACTAATTTACACAGATTTGTTTCACAGATTCATCAATTATTCTTATTGTAAATCAAGATATTAATGCTGCCTCTGTTGAACGTCATCACATACGCTAGTGCATTAACTTGCAAGTTTCTGTCGGTATTTAACAGTGTTAAAAGCCCAATTAATAGGCTTGCTTAAGATATTGTTGTAGTAACAGATAAAATCAGCTATTTGTTTTTCCAAACTATCCACCG
>JAHYJH010000030.1 GCA_019429185.1 Vicingaceae bacterium | reverse complement strand
GTGGATAGTTTGGAAAAACAAATAGCTGATTTTATCTGTTACTACAACAATATCTTAAGCAAGCCTATTAATTGGGCTTTTAACACTGTTAAATACCGACAGAAACTTGCAAGTTAATGCACTAGTGCTGCTGTCAACTACAAAAGTTTAAATTATCAAGAACTTATTCCTTTGTTAATTGCCGGTTTTAATGAGCAACAACAACTCATTACCAACAAAGATTCTGTAATTGATAATTTAGAAGATAGATTAGCTACGTTAGAAGCCTGCATCAGCAACATTGGTATTTGCAATAACAATGGTGGTGGTAATGGGCAAGGTAACAACCGAGAAAATACCCAAACTGTAACCTTACAAAACCTCAACGCCATTGTGTTAGACCAAAATTTGCCTAATCCTTTTGCCGAAAGCACACAAATTAACTATGTTATCCCTGATGATGTGTTGAATGCTAAAATATTGTTTTATGATATGAACGGACGTATCATCAATGAAGTAAACATCAATGAGCGTGGCAACGGAACACTTACTGTGTATGGCGAAAACCTTGAAAAAGGAATTTACACCTACTCGCTTATTGCTGATGGTAAACTCATCGCTACCAAAAAAATGGTGAAAAAGTAACTTATTGAAATCACCTTTTAAACAAAATCCCACTTTGATTTTTTCAAAGTGGGATTTTTTAATCTAAAACACATTAGGCACGCTTCTTCTAGTCATTTTTAAATCTTGCAAAATGGATGATTTAATTTTTATGGTAAACAAATAGCTTTGTCTTATTCCAAAAGGAATCCAATTGAATGACATTTCCCAACAATGTAAATCCCTGTAAATATCAACTGTAGTGTAAGTAAAATCTTTTTGTTGAAAATCATAACCAGAAGTCATTCCTATTTTCCATTTTTGGGTAAGACTTAAATCGCCCGAAAAATTAAGTGTTTGAACTGTGGTTGACACAAATTGCGGTTTGGAATACCGAATGTTGTAATTTACATTCAACGTCCATGGAACATTAAAATCAATAAAAGCCTCTGGATTGGCTCTAATATAGGCTAATTCTTGTTCCGTTCCGAAGTTGCTTTTCTTTTCTGTTGTGGTGCTTTGTTTACTTTTCAATGTAAATCCAATGGCTAAATTTGAACTGACCAACCGCCCAATTCTTCCTGTTGAATTTACCTCAAAAAGGTTAATTTTTCTTCCTAAACTATCCAGTTGATAAGGGTCTAATTGTGCATTATAATTCAATGAAACCACTCTAAAAATATTGGTTCGGGCATCAATGCTAATGTTGCTCCAACGGAGTGAATCAGCTATCATATTATAACTACTCCTAAATCCTAAATTTTCCAACAGTTTAATTTTTTTATCTTCACCCAAGCTGTCTTTTCTGTTACGCACTTTCATCTCAAAATTATTCAACAAACCTAAATTAACATTCCCGGCTTCTTGTCTGTTGGTACTTCCATAAATTCCATTTTGAAAAATAGAATACTCAAATTTATTATTGGCAGAATCTACATAATTTTTTAATCCTTGATTATTCTCCGGAATATAGGACAACCCTACCGATGGAGTAATAACATGACGCAATGCTTTCACCATCTTTCCTTTATATTGATACATTCCGTACATTTTTGTAGTTAAATTCACATTCATATCATACGAATTAGCTCTCACAAAACCATTAACAGTATCAACCACAAGCTCATTAATGGTGTTGTCCCATTTTTTATCAACCGATTCGAGGTACCAAATTTCACTGTAATTTAATGACGGATTTACTGTGAAATGCTTCAACACTTTCATTGAAGTACTGATAGGAATGGCGTGTCGCATTCCGTTTTTAAATTGCCCACTTAATACTTCTAAGTTGTTTAAACTAAAAAGTGAATCTCCAGCGGTAACTTCATTTTTAAAGTTCATGGAATAGCTTACCCCAAAATTATCGAGTAAATCATTTCTTTTCCCAGGTGTTTTTGTTTTCAATGGTTGAAGACGACTAACATTAAATGCAACTTCAGGCAAACGAACAGTAACAGCCTTTGAAACAGTATTCTGACTATGAAAACCGTTTATGGCTAAATTGAAAGGCTTTTCTCCCCACGTTTTTTTATAGGAAATGGTAGAATTAAATGTAGCACTCAAAAAATCTTGAGTAGAACTGTTAAAGTTATTGGTAAAATTTTGACTTGTTCCAACATTCACATTGGCAGAAAAATTACTATTTGGTCTGGCTTTAGGGTCTTGTGTGTGATTCCAACGCAGAAAAAAATCTTTTCGCTCCGAAAAATTCGGAAGTCCTTCAATTCCATTTTTAAAAATAGAATACCGAACATCTAAATTTCCATTGAAGCGATAACGGTTATTGTAATTCGATATAAAATTACTTCCCCAACTTCCTTTAGAATAAATATCACCCGTTAGTTGCATCGATAATTTTTCACTTACGCCCCAATAATAACCACCACCCAATAAAAAGAAACCAAATTGACCACTTTCTCCAGGTGTAGGAATTAGAATCCCAGATTGTTGCTTGTCTGTGTTTGGAAAAAACCCAAACGGAATACCAATTGGCGTTGGAACATCTTCAATAACCAAATTGGCTGGTCCAGTAACGATTTTATCTTTAGGAATAATTTTTAGTTTTGCCGAACTAAAATAATAATGTGGGTGTGGGGCATTGCAAGTAGTGTATTTCCCATTTCTAATATACATTACATTATCAGGGGTTTTATACACTTTTTTTCCATGTATATAACTTTCTCCTTCATGCGTCATCACCTCTGTAATTATTCCTTTTTTTGTGTTGAAATTATACTTAATATCATGGGCTTGAAATTCTTTTCCTGCTTCTTTCATCACAGGTTCTCCATAAAACTTCCCCGTAGAATCTTGTTTTCCTCTTGCCATTACCAAATTAGAATCTAAATTTATTTCCACCTCTTCAGCTTTAAGTTCAATATCTTCATAATAAACTTCCACCTTACCAAATAAATAAACCAATCTATTTTTCATATCATATCGGATAGAATCAGAGGCTTTATAATGCAATTTAGAATCCAATGCATCTTTAGAAATCATTGTGTCTGAAAGTTGAACAATGGAAACTGAATCAGTTAAAAATGCAGATTCTTCATTGTTTTGAGCAAACCCAACAAATGAAAATAGCGAAAACGCTATGAAACAAAAGCTAAATAGAATTGTATTATTAGTGGTATGACTATTGGATATCAGCACAAGAAATTACGAATCATAATATTATTACACATATCATGTTTTATCTGTTTGAAATGATTAAATTTATTAACATTCCTTTTGTGATAAAAGGGAAAAGTTTTAATAAGTTGTCAAAGCTAAAAAAAATAAATTTGACTGGAGTAAAACCATTATTTTTAACAGAATAATAATTGATAATTTATTAAACACCTACTTTTAAAAAAAATGAATTACAATCGCTTTTATTTTCTTTTTCTTGTACTCACTTTTGTCATTTCAACATCTTTTTATTTAGTATCGGATGATCAAGATTTTTATGGAATAAAAACAGTAGTAATTGATGCTGGGCATGGAGGAAAAGACGGAGGATGCGTTGGTGCCTTCTCCAATGAAAAAGATATTGCATTGTCTATCTCATTAAAATTAGGTGCTTATATAGAAGAAAATTTTAAGGATGTTAACGTAGTTTATACCCGAAAAACAGATGTTTTTGTAGAATTATCTGAACGGGCAAAAATTGCCAACGATGCCAAAGCCGATTTGTTTATTTGTGTTCATGTAAATGCTGGCTCTGCAACTGCTATTGGAACGGAAACTTATGTGATGGGATTGCACGTTTCTGAAGCTAACTTACGAGTTGCAAAAAGAGAAAATTCGTCCATACTCTATGAAGATGATTATGCTACACGTTACGAAAACTTTGACCCAAATTCACCCGAATCATATATTGCAATTACGCTCAGACAAAATGCATTTATAGATCAAAGTTTAAATTTTGCAGCAAAAGTGCAACAACAATTTAAAGACAAAGTAGGTAGAATTGATAGAGGAGTTAAGCAAGCAGGGTTTTTAGTGCTGCACCAAACAAACATGCCAAGTGTGTTAATTGAAACAGGGTTTTTATCTAACAAAGAAGAAGAGAAATTTTTAAATTCTCCTATTAATCAAGATTATATGGCTTCGGCAATTTACAGGGCTTTTAAAGCATATAAGCACGAATTAGAAGAAAAAAACCACATTCATGAAAAAGAAATTAAAATTGAAGAAAAAAAAGAGACTTCAAAAGTAAATGAGGAAGACAAGAATACAAAAAAAAATAAATCAAAGAAAAATGAAGTTGTTTCGTCTGAAGAAGGGTTAATCTATAAAATACAAATTGCAACCTCATCTGTTAAAAAAGAACTTGTCGCAAGTAATTTTAATGGCGTTGAAAATGTTGAATTCTATGAAGCTGGAGGTATTTTTCGTTATACAGTAGGTAGTGAAAAATCCATTTCAGCAGCGAATATATTACAACTTAAACTTCGGGAAAAAGGTTTTGAAGATGCTTTTATAGTTGCCTTTAATAATGGCAAACGAATCGCTCTTAGCGAAGCAATAAACCTCGAAAAAAAATAAAACCGCTCCTAATCTACAGTCGATAGTTAGCAAAACACAACACTTTGCAGAGACCTTTGCCTACCAATAGCTATCGGGATGACTGGTTTTTAAAACGAGAATAACGAAGAAGTTGGACTTTACAGACAGACTCTAAATAGAGTCTATCCATAAAGTCGAGAGGCTGAACTGTAAAGTTCAAATTCGAGGCTTTCGAAGTTTTGAAAATCAGGAGTTTACTTTTGTAAATGACTGGTTTTTAAAACGAGAATAACGAAGAAGTTGGACTTTACAGACAGACTCTAAATAAACTATCAATTTTGTTGGTAGATAAAATCACTTTCACGATATTTGTACGCCTAATAAATAGTTATGAAAATATCAAAAGAAATACGTGTTGGTTTTGTCGCAATATTAGCAATTGCTCTTTTTATATGGGGATACAATTACCTTAAAGGGACACTGCTTTTTGGAACTAAAAAAGTAATTTATACCGAATATCCCTTTATTGGAGGACTAACAAACTCTTCTCCTGTATTGGTTAACGGATTTAAAATAGGGTTGGTAAGTGATATTTATTTTAAAAGCGATCATTCAGGAAACATCATAGTCGAACTAACAATTACTGATAAAACCATACAAATACCAAACAATTCCGTAGCAAACCTAATCAGTTTGGATTTATTAAGCTCCAAAGGAATTGGATTAAGTTTAGGAAATTCTTCCGTTGAACTTCTCCATGGTGATACTATTCCTTCCCATTTTGAAAAATCAATGTTAGATGGCGTGAACGAGCAATTGTTGCCCATGAAACAAAAAGTAGAGAAATTAATGGTTTCGTTAGATTCTACCATTGTGATAATGAAATCAACGCTTGAAAATTTTAATGCAATTTTTGATGACCAAAATAAACGCAACTTAAAAATGTCATTGGCAAATTTAAAAACCACATTAGAAAAATTTGAGGAAGTTGCAAACAACGCCAACACAACAATTTCTGCTGTTCGTCCTGTGATGAAAACATACAAAGAACTAGGTGATTCACTAAAAGAATTAGATATTAGAACAACACTCGAAAAAGCGAACAACACATTCGACAACATTTCCCTAATTATGGAAAATATAAATAAAGGAAAAGGAACCATGGGGCAATTAATGACCAACGATTCCTTATATAAAAACCTAGAAAGCGTAACACGAGATTTAGATAAGTTGTTGATAGACCTAGAAGCTAATCCGAAAAGATATGTTCATTTTTCACTTTTTGGAAGAAAGGATAAAAGAGATTAGAGATTAGAGATTAGAAATTGACAAAATATTAGACTTAAATAATAAACAATTAACATTAGCATTGTGTGTTGGGAAAGTCCCCCTTCGGGGGATTTAGGGGGCTAATAACCATTAACTTATATATGGAAATATCGAGCATCATTTTTATTGTATTACTGATTGTGGCAGGAGGCTTATTCGCTAAGAATCTTAAAACAATTATAAGAAATATTAAGTTAGGGAAAGACCTAGATAGAAACGATAGAAAAAACGAGCGTTTCAGCTTAATGGCTCGTGTGGCCTTGGGTCAATCTAAAATAATCGTTCGTCCGTTTGCTGGTTTTTTGCACATTGTTGTTTATGTAGGTTTCATCATCATTAATATAGAAGTTTTAGAAATTGTGCTTGATGGAATGTTGGGAACACATCGTCTGTTTTCATTTCTGGGAGGTTTTTATCATTTTTTAATTGCAGCTTTTGAAGGCTTGGCATTATTGGTTTTAGTAGCTTGTGTTATCTTTTTAGCCAGAAGAAATATATTGCGAATCAAGCGTTTTTTCGGAAAAGAAATGACCACTTGGCCTAAAACAGATGCTAACCTAATTTTGATTACCGAAATATTATTGATGAGTGCCTTTTTAATTATGAACGCAGCCGATGCTCAACTTCAAGTGTTAGGTAGCGAACATTACACTAATGTAGGTTCATTTCCTATCAGCAGACAACTTATGGGTGCTTTTGCAGGAATGAGCGAATCTTCTCTAATTCTATTGGAAAGAGGAACTTGGTGGTTTCATATCGTAGGAATTTTTGCCTTTTTAAATTATTTACCTTACTCTAAGCACTTCCATATTTTATTGGCTTTCCCAAATGTATTTTATTCAAAATTAACACCAAAAGGACAGTTAGATAATTTGGCTGCGGTTAAAAAAGAAGTAGAAATGATGTTCGACCCAAGTGCAGACCCTTACGCTGCTCCTACAGAACCTGAGGGTGAACCACAACGCTTTGGAGCTAAAGACGTAACCGATTTAACATGGAAACAATTGATGGATGCTTACACTTGTACGGAATGTGGACGTTGCACTGATGTTTGTCCGGCAAACATTACAGGCAAAGCACTTTCTCCACGGAAAATAATGATGGATACCAGAGATAGGTTAGAGGAAGTAGGTAAAGGAATTGACAAAAACGGTAACGGTTTTACTGATAATAAAGCCTTGTTGAGAGATTATATTTCGGAAGAGGAACTATTGGCTTGCACAAGTTGTAACGCTTGTGTACAAGCTTGTCCGGTAAATAATGATCCGCTTTCTATTATTATAGACTTAAGAAGGTTTTTGATTATGGAAGAATCGAAAGCACCAGCAGAGTGGACGGGAATATTTACCAATATAGAAAATAACGGAGCTCCTTGGCAATTTGCTCAAGCCGACCGTTTAAACTGGAAAAATGAAAAATAAAAATAGGTTGGAAGTTTGAGGTTTATTCCAAACAACCTCAAAATTAAAACATTAAACTTATACGTATGAGCGAATTAAAAGTATCAACAATGGCGGAAATGATGGCTTCAGGTCAACAACCTGATGTGTTGTTTTGGGTGGGTTGTGCCGGAAGTTTTGACGATAGAGCTAAAAAAATAACACGTGCTTTTGTAAAAATATTAAATAATGTAGGGATTAATTTTGCTGTTTTAGGCACCGAAGAAAGTTGCACAGGCGACCCTGCCAAGCGTGCCGGAAATGAATTTCTATTTCAAATGCAAGCCATGGGGAATATTCAGGTGCTGAATGCTTACGAAGTTAAAAGCATCGTTACTACTTGTCCGCATTGTTTTAATACCTTAAAAAATGAATATCCTGAATTAGGTGGAAATTACGAAGTGAAACATCATTCTCAATTTTTGCAAGAATTAATAAATGAAGGAAAATTAACCATTGAAGGAGGCGTTTTTAAAGGCAAAAAAATCACTTTCCACGACCCATGTTATTTGGGTAGAGCCAATGATGTTTATGAAGCACCACGAAATTTAATTGAGAAATTAGATGCTGAGTTGGTGGAAATGAATAGATGTAAATCTAACGGTTTATGTTGTGGTGCAGGAGGAGCTCAAATGTTTAAAGAAGCCGAAAAAGGCAACAAAGAAATCAACATTGAACGTACGGAAGAAGCATTAGAAATACAACCCAACATTATTGCTACAGGCTGTCCGTTTTGTATGACTATGATGACGGATGGTGTAAAACTCAAAGAAAAAAGTACCGAAGTACAAGTTTTCGATTTAGCTGAGTTAATTGCTCAAGCTAAAGATTTGTAAACAATGACTAATGACTAATGACTAATTTTTAATCAACATGAACAACAACTATATTCAATATCCCGATAATGCTAAAGTTTGGATTTACCAAAGCGACATTCATTTTGATGAGGATGCTAAAAAACACATACAAATCTCAATTGATGATTTTATTGCTACTTGGGAATCGCATGGAAAAATGGTAAAAGGAACTTTCACTATTTTATATGATGCGTTTATTGTGTTGTTTGTAGATGAACAAGGCGACAGAATGTGTGGAACTGCTCAAGACAACTCTGTGAAACTGATGAAAAGATTGGAACAAGAACTGGAAGTAACCTTATTAGACAGAATGAATCAATCTTATAAAGAAGGTGGAAAAGCTGTTTTAGTAAAACTAAACGATTTTGAAACACTTTATAACGATAATAAAATTAACGATGAAACCATCGTGTTCAACAATACCATTACCACTAAAAAAGAATTTGAGACTACTTGGGAAGTTCCATTAAAGGATAGTTGGCACAAGCAGTTGGTAAATGTTGTTAGCCAATAACTAACTATTAAGGATTGTTTTATTTCTTCTTAAAAGCATTAATCGCATTTCTCGTAAAATCAGAAAGTACTAATTTGCCGCTCATGGCTGCACGTTCACTAAGTAAGGTGTCCCAATGTTCTGTTCCTTCCCAAAAAACTTTTTTCAGCATACGCATTGCTTCTGGGTTAGACTGAGCTAATTTATTTGCTAATACTTCTATGGCTTCATCCATTGCTTCAATAGAATCAAAAATTTCGGCATAGAGTGATTTTTCTTTTGCCCATTCAGCAGAATACCATTCCGTAGCATTTATCGCTAACATACTCATTGCCGAAGTGCCTATTTTTCTTTCCACAGCAGGACCAACCACAAAAGGACCAATACCAACGGCTAATTCACTTAACTTAACAGCAGCAAATTTAGTAGCATAACAATAATCAACAGCACTTGCCATGCCAACACCACCGCCAACAGCTTTTCCTTGTACTCGTCCAATAATAAATTTAGGACATTTTCTGGCAGCATTTATCACATTGGCAAAACCTGAGAAAAATATTTTTCCGGTTTCTATATCATCAATGGAAATCAATTCATCAAAACTAGCTCCTGCACAAAAAGCTTTTTCTCCTTCCGATTGAAGAATGATTACTTTTACTTGGTCGTTATTTCCTAATTCGGTAATGGTATTAGCTAATTTGTTCAATACTTTTCCAGGCAGCGAATTACTCATAGGATGAAAAAACGCTATGGTTGCTACCCCTTTTTCATTAATTTCAAATATTACGTTTCCTTGTTCCGTTGCGTTCATTTTATTTAAGTAATTAGTTTAGCATCCTCTTTCACACTTGCTCGCTCCAAAGTCCACTGGACTTTGTCCGCCCCGAAGGGGGAAGTTGGATAGCGATTTATAATAATATATTTCGAAATTCTAATGTTTCATATGTAGATATTTATTGTTTTTTATATGTCATATGGAATACGCCATGTTATCTTCATTACTCTTTGTGTGCTTTTGCACGTGGCTATTTCATATTTCTCATTCTTCTATGCAGCCATGTGTGTTGGCATAGTCCCCCTTCGGGGGATTAGGGGGCTTTCTCCTCCGAAAAAGTTAAAATATAGCCATTCACATCTACTATGGTAAATTCTATGGTATCGTAAAAAGTACTTTCTAAATCGGAAATAATTTCTACTTCGTTATCATAAAGTTCTTCGTGTAGTTCGGTTATGTTTTCTACTTGTATGTAAAGTGTTAATCCTCCACCTGGTTTTTCACCTTTTAATCGGGGTAATTCGTTTGTTAAACTTTTTTTAGATTGAAACATTAATACGATATCGCCACGTTTAACCATTGCCCAATCTAATTCTCCTTTCTCAGGAACAGTCTTTAATAAGGTAAAACCCAATATATCCGTATAGTATTCAATGGTTTCTTCTACATCGTTTACCATTAGGTTGGGAGTAAGTGATTTTAATTTCATATTTCTTCGGTTTCAGGTTTAAAGTTTAAAGTTTGAGGTTTGTTTAAAAACTCCCTCCCTTCGGGAGGGTTGGGGTGGGCATCTAAACCGCTGTGAGTTGCAAAGTACTTAAATTTTTATAAATCCCATTTTCTTTTTTCACTAATTCTTCGTGTGTGCCTTTTTCTTTTATTTTTCCATTATCTAATACAATAATAGTGTCAGCATTTTTTATAGTGGAAAGTCGGTGAGCAATAACAATAGAAGTTCTGCCTTCCATTAATCGTTCTAACGCTTCTTGCACCAATCGTTCACTTTCAGAATCTAATGCACTTGTGGCTTCATCTAATACTAAAATTGAAGGGTCTTTAAGGATAGCTCTAGCAATGGCAATACGTTGTTTTTGTCCTCCAGATAATTGAATTCCTCTATCGCCAACTAAGGTTTCAAATTTTTCAGGGAAACTTTCAATAAATTCTAACGCATTGGCTTTTTTAGCTGCCTCAAAAATCTCTTCATCAGTGGCGTTGGGTTTTCCGTATTCTATATTTTCCTTAATTGAACCTCCAAAAAGCATTACTTCTTGTGGTACTATTGCCATTTGATTCCTAATTTGAGATAATTCATAATCGTTCAGTTTTTTTCCGTCAATGGTTATGTATCCTGTTTCTGGATCATAAAACCGAAATACTAAACTAGCAATAGTAGATTTTCCCGAACCTGATGGACCAACTATAGCAATTTGTTTGCCTTTTTCTACATTAAAAGAAACATTTTTAAGCACTTGAATATCTCTACGAGAAGGATAAGAAAAACATACGTCATTAAAAGCCAAAACGCCTTCAATTTTAATTGTTGATGTTTTTTCAAGCGTAACATTTTCGGTAGTTTCATCTAAAATATCCATCAAGTTTTCGGTAGCTCCAATGGCTTTTTGCAGTTGCGAAAACAAATCGGCTGAACCAGCAAAGGAAAAGCCAAGCAATGCCGAATAAATAGCAAAAGAGAGTAATTCCCCCAAGGTGATTACTTCGTTTTGAACCATGTGTAAGCCATACCAAATAATAGATACAATGGCAGCACCTGCAGCAAACATAATTAAACCAATAAAAACTCCTCTCCATAAGGCTCTTTTTATGGAAGTATTTACGGCACTATCGATACTTTTTTTGTAGCGAAGAATTTCAAAAAATTCGTTGGCATAGGCTTTTACACTTGCAATTCCGTGTAAGGTTTCATCAACAACCGTATTAGAATCGGCAATATCATCTTGAGCTTCTTTGGATAGTCTTTTAATGTATTTTCCGAAAAAAATACCAATAATTGCCACCACAGGAATAACAGCTATCATAAAAACGGTTAGTCGAAAGGAAATAAACAACAGAAAAAACATTCCCACAGGAATAGTAATAAACTGACGAATAAATTCGGCAATGGTTGTTGTAAATGTATCTTGCAGCAACGCAATATCGGAAGTAATTCTACTGCTTAATTCACCTACACGTCTTTTAGAGAAATAGCTCATAGGCGAGGAAATTAAGTGCTTGTAGGTAGTCATTCTTAGTAATGCCAACGCTTTGTAAGTAACCAATCCGAATAAATATACTCTAAGAAAAGATAGTATTGCAGTAACTAAAAATATGCCTACCAACAAGATGGTGAACGTATTGACCGTAGTTGCATCATCAGCATTTACAGAATCAATTAAATCACCCAACACTTTTGGAAAAGCCATTGTAATTACACTCGAAAAAAGGAGTACAAATAAGCCAATAATAAAAGGCACTTTAAATGGTTTGATGAAGCGAAAAACACGCATCGCTTTTTTTGTTGCTTCTTTTGAAAATCGTTTTTTCTTTGTCATTATTTTTAATTTCTTTTTAGTCTTTTAGTTAGTCTTATGAAACTCGTAATCTCTTTCTACTTTAGCAATTCTGGTTTTAAAGGATTTGTACCAAGTGGTTTTGCCTTTTTCTTGTGCTATTTTATGTTCGGAGACTTCTTTCCATTTTTTTATTGATGCTACATCTTTCCAATAAGAAACCGTAATGCCTATTTCATTTCTTGCAGCTTCTACTCCTAAAAAACCTTCTTGTTTGGCAGCTAAAGCTATCATTTTATCTGCCATTTCATTATATCCTTCATCTGTAGTTGTTTTCGTAGAAGTAAAAATGACGGCATAATAAGGTGGTTGGGGAGTTGTTGCTATCATATATATATTTATGAGGTTATTTTAATTGTTACATTTTCAAATTTATTTCCTCCCGCAGATTTAACTTCGTTGAACTCGCAAGCTCGGTTCGCAGATTCTCGCAGATTTTTTAATTCACACATTTTCTCATTCACACATTCACACATTTATTTCTTCTTATTCTTATCCTGAAAATCCAATGATTTTATTCCTATCGTTTTTAGTGTTCTTTTAATAGATAATTTTAATGGTTCTTTTATAGAGGTAACAACTCTTTTATACAAGCTGTCATCGGGTCTTGAAATAAAATGAGAATCTACATATTTAAAATCAGGATTAGGAGTGTTGGAATAGTAGGTATAAAAAGATTTTCTGGTTTCTCCATCAGGAACGGTTATTTTGGAATATCCGTGAGGAGTTGTTTCGTCTGTTAAAAATATAACTGCTCTGTTAAAATCGCAAGGAACTTTAGCTTCGCATTGAGTCATTTTTTGATCCCACAATTCTAAATCGCCACCATATTCAGGTTTCCAATTTTTGTTTAAATAGATCAGTAAATTAAGTCTTCTCCATAAGTTTTCTTTAGCATTGTAATTAGAATCTATATGAATATCTACATAACTACCGTTAGCACCTTGGTGAACACCGGCACCAAGAGCATCGTTGGTACTTACTAAATCGTTTAAACCTGTAATATATTCTACATTTTTTATGAAATCAGGATGGGCAAGAACGGTTTTAATTTTACTAAAAGCAGGGTGGAAACGATCAAAATGATAATCTTCTGATTTGTTTTCATTGATGCTTTTTCTTTTTACATTTAAGGTATCAATTTTAGGGAAATTCTCATATAAAGTATTCGCTAATTCTTCGGTTAAGAAATTAGGCAAAACAATGTATTTGCAAGGTTTTGCCGTGTTAAAATCTTGTTTTAATTGTTCTATTTTCTCTTGTGATAAATAGATAGGATTAATACTGTTTTGCATAAAAAATTTATGGTTAGAAGAACAAAATTAACAATAAAATCATCAAAAAAAGCTTATAAACCCAAAGTGAATTTTTGCCGACCTAAATTGAACAGGATTGTCGAATTGTTTACCTATGGCATAACTTACAGAAAAAATACCAGCATTGGTTTCAAAACTCATTCCCAAACCAAAGCTATAGGGTCTATCCGATAAAAAATTATCTTTTGTGTTTTTTTCATAATAAGCAGCATCTGTAAAAAGATATAAAAAAGAATTTTGCTCTAAAAGAAAACGATATTCGAGTGTTTGAATGGAATAGAACGAAGCAAAAATAGCTTCCTCATCAACACCACGCAATGTTTTCAACCCTCCAATTCTGAGCAATTCATTATCGAACAAATTTTCATTGAATGTATATCCTGTTTGTGCTCTTAGTTTGATTACACTTCGTTTTCTCAATGGTATATATAAAGCTAAATCTGAATTTAAGGTATAAAGTGTTGAATTTAGGTTTAATCCATCATAGAGTTGTTCGTTAATTTGAGCGTTCTTTCTTATTTTTTTATTTCCCAACGAACCTTTTATATCAATTTCGTAGCCTTTTCTTGGGTTCAATCGATAATCAAGATTAGCATTATAAACACCTATGCCATAAAGTTGGGTTGAAATATCAGCAAATGAAGGTAAAACAGTAAGTGTTGCAAAACCTGTTTGCGTAAGTAAGTTTGATGTTTTATTGTGATAAAATAAACTAAAATAATTGTTTCCTTTTAAAATATAGCGAACGCCTATTTTATTAAAAATATCAATATATGTACTGTCTTTTTTATATAAGTTAAAATTATAATCCAACCCAAAAGGCGAGTTTAATAAAAAAGGATAAACCAAATTAAGTTTCAAATCTTGTGCATTGTTTTGAATGGCTCTCCAATTAAATCCAATTTCTTCCCCTTTTTTAAATGGATTAATTAAATTCAGCTTCACATCACCATTCAAACGTACTTTCCCATTCTCATCGGGAACAATTCCAAGAATACCATTAAATCTGCTTGCATTTTTCTTTTTAAGCAACATTACAATTTTTGCATTTTTTTCATTAAAATAGATTTTAGGTGGTTGCACTTCAACAATAAAAGGAAGTTCTTTAATTCGTGTACTCATTTTTCGCACTGTAGATTCATTGTACAAATCATTTTCCTTTATTCTAATGTAATTTTTAATATATTGGTCGGAAACGGTTGCTGTTCCTTTAATAACAACACTATCTATTTTATATAAGTTGTTTTTTTCAATATGAACCAAACCTGAAAGGGCATTATTCTCAACAACAACACTATCTAAGCGAATACTTGCAAACGGATACCCATTATTTTCATAAAAGGCAATTACTTTTTCATAAAAGTTGTGCAGTTGTTTTTGATTAAAAGGCTTGTTATTATAGAGTTTATCACGGAATCCAATTTTACTCAACACGCCTTCATCAATGGTTTGCGTTCGGAGTGATGTCCATTTATATTGCTTTCCTAAATGAAAGTAAGCAACAAAATTTGAGCTATCAACAAGAATACTGTCTATCGAATTGGTTAAAAACGACCGTGAAGCAAGCTGTGTATTAATGTTAATCAACTCATTTTTAAGACCTGATAATGTTGTGGTTGAATTGAACGTAAAAAGTTCCTTTTGTTGTTTTTGTGTTAGAGAAGTATCATTAAACTGAATAGACAAACTCATATTCTGAGCTTTTAAAAATCCAAAAACAATTAAAAAAGAAAGTAATAAATATGTTCGTTTAAATTTCAATCTATAAAGTTTATGAAGTCTTAACTCTAATTCCAATCAATTAGTATAGGTAATTTCCCAATCAATTTCTTTCAACCCTTGTTTTTTTAGCAGTTCATTTGTTTTTGAAAAATGCTTGCAGCCAAAAAAACCATTGTGTGCCGAAAAAGGAGAAGGATGAGCAGCTTTTAACACAAAATGCTTATTACTGTCAATTAAATCTGCTTTTTGTTGAGCAAATTTCCCCCAAAGTAAAAAAACGACACCCTTTTTATGTGCTGAAATAGTTTTAATTACAGCATCTGTAAAAATTTCCCAACCTAGTTTTTGATGTGAATTTGGTTCTCCTTTCCTAACAGTAAGTGTAGTGTTTAACAATAAAACACCTTGTTTTGCCCAACTAGATAAATTTCCGTTTGTTGGAATAGGCAATCCTAAATCAGTATTCAACTCCTTAAAAATATTTTTTAGGGAGGGAGGAATTTTAACTCCTTCTAACACAGAAAAACTCAATCCATGAGCTTGACCTTCTCCATGATAAGGGTCTTGCCCTATAATTACCACCTTAGTTGCAGCAAATGAAGTTATATTAAAAGCATTGAATATCGTATTTTCTGGAGGATAAACAATAAAATTACTTTTTTCTTCATGGAGAACACTACGTAATTTTACAAAGTAAGCAGCAGAAAACTCCTTATTCAAATGTATATTCCAGTCAGATTTTTGCACAGATAAAGTAATGAAAATAAATAACAAAGCCGAAAATAAGCACAATTTTATAAATTTGTTAATAAAAAAAGAAAAACGATATTATTTTTTTTTATTATGTTTGTAATTCCAAACTAACAAAACACACATGAAAAAAACTATATTCTCATTATTATCCTTATTTTTTGTTGTTATTCTTTACTCTTCTTGCAAAAGCCATGGAACATGTCCTGCGTACGGAAAAATACAAAAAAATACTACTGAAAAAGTAGCTGTATAAAAAATCCTATTATAAAATAAGTATATTTATTTCTGATTAATGAATTGGTTAAAATTAGAAACATCTTCTGATTTAGAAGAGCTTAAAACAAATTCTTTTTCAGAAAGTATTCATGCTATAGTTGTATTCAAACATAGCACAAGGTGTGCGATTAGTATTATGGCTAAATCCAGATTAGCATTTTCATGGGATTTTGACGAAAAATTACCTATCTACTACTTAGATTTAATTCAATATAGAAATCTCTCCAATCAAATAGCCGATGAATTTTTAGTTGAACATCAATCTCCTCAATTATTGTTGATAAAAAATGGTAAATGCATTTATCATGCTTCACACAATGGCATTTCTGTTAAAGATATCAAAAAACTTTTAGAACTTAAAAGTTAGTGATTGTTTAATATCAGGATGTAAACTCAATGCGACTGGGCAAGTTTTTGCAGCATTTGCTATCAATTTTTTTTCCTTTTCGGAATAGGTGCCTGCTGTAAAGTCAAAATCAATACTAATTTCACATATTTTCCTCGGTGTTGCAGACATAATTTTAGTAACTGTTGCAAATGCATTTGTAATATCAAAATTACTATCAGCAGCCTTAATTCCAATAATGGTAAACATACAACTTGCCAATGCGGTTGCGACAATATCGGTAGGAGAGAATGCTTCTCCTTTTCCATGATTATCAACTGGGGCATCTGTAATAATTTTATTGCCTGACGCTAAGTGTGTTGCTTCTGTTCTGAGTTGTCCTTTATAAATTACCTTAGATGTCGCCATTTTGGAAGATATTTAATTTTATTATTGAAGTTGTAAAATTGACAAATTATTTATTATTATTTTTGCTAAACGAATGAAAAAAATTAATTTCATAATCTTCTTCTTCATTTTTGCTTTCACAATTTCTTTTGTAAAAGCTCAAGAAACCATTTTTGAAGAAGCCAGAACTGTTTACAAAAGAGAACAGGCATACGGTTTAATTATTCATACAAGCGGTTGGGGAGTTAATTATCGCTATGGTTTGTACAATTCAGGATTTACCAGAAGAATTTTTGAAGGTGAATTAGTGGGGTTAAAGCATCCTAAAGAAATTCAGTCATTCAGTTCTATTTTTGATACTTCCAACGGATATGTTTTTGGAAAACTCAACACCATGTTTTTAATTAGAGGAAGTGTGGGTAACCAAAAAACATTTATTAGCAAACAAAGTGTAAGGGGAATTGCTATTTCTATGGTTCAAAATGTAGGTTTAACATTTGCTTATGCAAAACCCATCTACTTAGAAGTGATAAAAATAGAAACAATAGAAAATTCTGTCGTAATTGAAAGATATGATCCTGAAAAACACAATCAAGCCAATATCATTGGAAAAGGGCCTGCTCTTAGAGGATTGTTTAGCGGTAAATTTTATCCTGGGCTTTTTTTGAAAGCAGGACTAAATTTTGAATCTGCCAGAGAAGCAACAGGTTTAAATGCTGTAGAAGTTGGTGCTGAGTTTGATTTGTTTTTTCAAGATTTACCAATTATGGCTAATGAATTAAATAGAAATTGGCTCATTAATTTATATGTAACCTTTTCTTTTGGGTCAAAAAGCACGGAGTAATTAAGATGAAATAACAAATAACAGTATGAAAAACCTAAAATTTAAATCCATCGCACACCCTTAATCCCTAAAGGGAGTCTACCCACGTGGTATCGAGCGTAGGTTCTCCCCTTTAGGGGTTTGAGATTAAGAGGAAAATCTGCGAGGCAGATTTGGGATTTTTTACAGGGGTAGCGATGGCAAATAACAAATGTCAAATGCCGTAAAAACAAGAACCGAGCTTGCGAGCTCAACGAAGTTAAATCTGCGGGGGAAAAGGAGAAAGATGAAGTATATGAACAAATAACGATTAACCAACAACTGTGAACTTTTAAAAATGATAGAAAACGAAATCCTAGAAAAACAAAATCCTCAGAGGAAACCAAGTTGGCTAAAAGTAAAACTCCCAACTGGAAAAGAATATACCAACGTGCGTCATATTGTTTCTGAACATAAATTACATACCATCTGCGAAAGTGGTAATTGCCCAAATATGGGAGAATGTTGGGGTGCAGGAACAGCTACATTTATGATATTAGGAAACATTTGCACCCGTTCTTGTGGATTTTGTGCGGTAAAAACGGGAAAACCACTTCCAGCAGATTTAGAAGAACCATCAAGAGTTGCTAATTCTGTAAAATTGATGAATGTAAAACATTGCGTAATTACTTCCGTAGATAGAGATGATTTAAAAGATGGTGGTTCTATTATTTGGGCTGAAACCGTAACTAAAGTAAGAGAAGTTAGTCCGAAAACCACAATGGAAACATTAATCCCCGACTTTCAAGGCAAATGGGAAAACCTACAACGAATTATTGATGTAGCACCAGAAATAGTTTCCCACAACCTCGAAACAGTGAGAAGGCTTACCAAAGAAGTACGTATTCAAGCAAAATACGAAAGAAGCTTGGAAGTACAAAAACGATTAAAAGAAGGTGGTATGAAAACAAAATCGGGTATCATGTTGGGATTGGGTGAAACAGAAAATGAAGTAATAGAAACCATGCAAGATTTAGCCAATGTAGGTTGTGATATCCTAACCATAGGACAATATCTACAACCATCACCAAAACACCTTCCTGTTATGGAATTTGTTCCTCCCACTCAATTTTCTAAGTATGAAACAATTGGATTAGGAATGGGATTCCGTTTTGTTGAAAGTGGTCCTTTAGTTCGTTCTTCCTATCATGCTGAGAAACATTTATTCTAAGCAATTTCATTTTTTAGGAAACTTACAATAACACTCATTTTTAATATAAACTATAAAATAAATAAAATAAATTTATTACCTTTGTTCGCTGTAGTTAAAAAAATAAATTAAATAACCATAAATAGAAAAAAATGAATCTAAAATCTACCATCATCACTTCTATAACTGTTGTAACTTTAGTTGCGACAATTTCATATCTGAATTTATCAAAGTCAACTAAGGAAAGTGCTTACACACCTATTGATTATAAAAATTCAGATTTATATTCAGGACCTGAAAAGGTAAATGCATATTTGAATATGCTAAGAGGAAACCCTCAAACAGGCGTTGTTGATCCTAACGATTATTTGCTTGCCCAACAACAAGCTCAAAAATTATCAGCAAAGAAAAACAAGGCTGCAATAGGAATGGTTTGGGAACAAATGGGTCCAGATAATGTTGGTGGTAGAGGTAGAGCTATTTTAGTTGATAAAAATGACCCCAATACGGTTTATGCTGGTAGCGTTGCAGGTGGTTTATTTGTTTCTCACAACAACGGTAACACTTGGACAGAAGTAAACAGACTTGCAGACAATAATGCGATTTCATGCATCACACAAACAGATAATGGTAGAATATTTTTTGGAACAGGTAGTACTTTTGAAAGTATGGATGGCCCTTTCGCAGGGTCAACATTAGGTTCTCCTGGCTTTCCTGGTAATGGAGTTTATGAATACGTGAAATCAACACAAAATGTAGTTCCTGTTTTGGTAAACAATGTAATTCCTGTTAATTCAACAACAGGAAGTTTAGTAAAAGTAAATGCCATTGGAGCAAGAGGAAACAGACTTTATTTAGGGTTAAAACAAGGAACTGGTTTAGTATATGCCGATCCTGATGGAAATGGAAATTATCCTTCTACGTTAGCGGGTTGGACTAATCCCGTAATTATTCCAAATAGCCCTAATTTACCAGAAAATACTGAAGTACAAGATATTGATGTAGCTACCGATGGTTCCATGTTGGTTTGTTATTCAACCAAAATTTATACCTCTCCTGACGGTTCACCTAATTCATTTTCAAGGACTGATGTTCCTAATGGAATTCGTATTTCTGGAGCTATAGCTCCTTCCGACCCTAATGTGATGTACATTGTTTCAACTAATGGTGCTGGAGCTTTAAATCCTGGTATTCCTCTTGCCAATCCACCCGCTCCAAGAGGTTTAGAAGTAAGTTTAGACAAAGGAGCTACTTGGACAACCGTTGTTCCTGGTGGTGTACCTACTATCGATCCTTTTGTACAATTGAGCGGAACAGGTGGACAAGGTTTTTGGGATCAAGCCATAGGTGTTGACCCTTCAAATCCTGACAGGGTATTAATAGGTGGTATTCAGTTTTATGAATTTCAATTGAATCGCTCGCAAACTCCATTAGGAGGAAATTGGTTTAGAGCTGCTGTTTTAAATGAGTTTGCAACGCCATTCTATATTCATGCCGATAATCACTCTATGTTTTGGAAAGATGCAAACACTGTTTTTGTTATAGGTGATGGTGGTGTTTTTAGATCTACTAACGGGGGAGCTAGTTGGCTTCACATGAATTTAGGTTTCAATGTTACTACTTTCTTCCACGTTGCTACAGCTAGCAATGGGATGTTTATGGGAGGTGCTCAAGACAATGGAACGCAATTATTTGATTTTGGTCAATTGGGAAGTATAAGCCCTAAGGGTACTGTAGAGATTCAAGGAGGTGATGGTTTTGCTGTAGATTTTTCCGATTTTGGAGGAGGTATTGCCTTTGCAACTTCTCAAAATGGCTCAGTGAATCGATTTCCTTTCGGGGGTAGTCCTGGTCAGTTTTTTGATTCAGAATTAACAGGCTGGACTCAATATCCATTTAACACTAAATTTAGGTTGTGGGAATCTGTTAATGATCCATTATCTATTGACAGTATAAGTATTACTTTTCAGGATACAACAACTTTACCTGTTGGGATACCTTTCATTTATCAAAGTTTAACCAACAGTGAAGATTTGTATTACACACCAACAGTTACAACAACCTACTTCCCTGGCGACACACTAAAATTACAAGATTACTACCAATCGAGATTTGCTTTTTACATTGGAGGTGGACATGTTCATCTAACAAAGGACGCAACTCGTTTAAATGCTTCCGGTTTTGATTGGCACAGAGTTGCAACAGGTATTGGTGAAGCTGTTGCCTTGGAGTTTTCGCCTGATGGAAATCATTTATATATAGGAAATACTTCTGGTCAAATTTACAGAATTAGTGGATTAGCCACAGGAAATACAGATAATGAATTAGATGTTAGAAACCCCTCCACTTTAGTTACAACAAAAACATTAATAGCATCTGGTTTGGGTGGTGTTGTTACAGGTATTTCTATCGACCCAAACAACGGTGAAAACATGATAGCAACAGTTGGTAATTATGGTGTTACCAATCACGTTTACAGAAGCACTACTGCAGAAAGTGCTACAAGTATAGGTGGTTTTACAGCTATTCAAGGACCTACAAATCCATCAACAAATGGTTTCTTGCCTCTTATGCCTGTTTATGATGCTGAAATTGATATGAACGACCCTGATATTGTTTTAATTGGTACTGACTTTGGTGTTTGGGCTACTAGCAATGCTTTTTCTGCTGCAACTGGAGCACAAGTAGAATGGTACAGCGAAAATGCAAATGGTATGGCTCACGTTCCTACTTTTGAAATTAAACAACAATATAAAAACCCAGGTTTAGCATTTGGAAATGCCACAAACTCACAAATGTATTACTTAGGAACACATGGTAGAGGTTTCTATCGTTCGGACTCAAGAGTAATAGTTGGTGTAGATGAGATTAAAACAAATGTGAATCAATTTGATGCTACGTTGGGCTTATACCCAAACCCTATTAGCAACAATGGAACTATTGATATTAACCTAAATAGCCAAACAAAAGCTGTAATCAAAGTTTACAACTTAAATGGAGCAATAGTAAAAATAATTGATTTAGGAACTTTAGCTAAAGGAAAACATAAAATTGCTTTTAGTGCTGCTGAACTTAGCACAGGAACTTACATTATGGCTTTAGATGGCGGTAATGTTCAAAAAGTAACTAAGTTTATTGTAAATAGATAAAAGAAAAACATGCACGAAAAAAGCGGTTAACTAAACTAAGTTAACCGCTTTTTTAATTTTATGTAATGACTATGATAGCTTTTCCTAATGCTAAAATAAATATTGGATTGAATATTGTCGAAAAAAGAAAAGACGGTTTTCATTCTATTGAAAGTATTTTTTATCCCATTTTTGATTTAGTAGATGTTTTAGAAATCATAGAATTGAAAGAAAATTCTAACCCTCAATTTTCAAGTTCTGGAATTTCCATCCCTGGAGAGGCAACTTCTAACCTTTGTTTAAAAGCCTATAACTTGTTAAAAAAGGATTACGATATACCAAGTGTTGCCATTCATTTGCATAAAGTTATTCCAATTGGAGCTGGTTTAGGAGGTGGTTCTTCCGATGCTGCTTTTACACTTAAATTACTGAATAACATATTCAAATTAAATTTATCTGATGACATACTTATTCAATATGCCAGAAAACTAGGCAGTGATTGTGCTTTTTTCATAAAAAACAAGCCTGTCTTTGCTTTTGGAAAAGGTGATGAATTTGAAGAAATATCTTTAAGTCTTTCTAATTATAAAATAAAAATTGAGTATCCAAATATCCACATTGGAACAGCTGAAGCATATAATGGTGTAATCCCCTCTGTATCAAAATTACAATTAAAAGAAATTATCAACAAGCCAATAAATTCATGGAAAAAATCAATTAAAAATGATTTTGAGTCTTCAATATTTTTAAATTATCCTGAAATTAAACAATTGAAATTGAAATTTTATAAAGAAGGTGCTATTTATGCTTCGATGACAGGTAGTGGTTCTGCTGTGTATGGTATTTTTGAAAAATAGGTTAACGATATTTTTATGATTAAGTTTGGGTTAAAACCTTTACTGTTTATACAATTTAGTAAATTTGACATCTTATTTTATACAAAATAATAAAACTATGGCAGTATATTTAGATTTTGAAGAACCGATACAAATTTTAGAAGAGCAACTTGCCGAACACGTAAAATTGCAAGAAGAAAAAGGTGTTGATACTTCTAAAATAATCAAAGAAATTCAAAAAAAAATCAAAGAAACTCGTAAAGAAATATACAGTAATCTAACTCCTTGGCAACGCGTTCAAGTTTCTCGTCATCCAGACAGACCTTATACCTTAGCTTATATTAACCATATTTCTGAGAATACATTTTTAGAATTGCATGGCGATAGAACTGTGAAAGACGACAAAGCCATGGTTGGTGGTTTTGGGTTTATTGATGGTCAGTCGGTAATGTTTATTGGTCAACAAAAGGGAATAAACACCAAAATGCGTCAGTACAGAAATTTTGGAATGCCTAATCCTGAAGGGTACAGAAAAGCACTTCGATTAATGAAAATGGCTGAAAAATTCAATAAACCAGTAATTTGTTTAATTGATACTCCTGGTGCTTTTCCTGGTTTAGAAGCCGAAGAAAGAGGACAAGGAGAAGCAATCGCTAGAAATTTGTTTGAAATGGCACAACTTACTGTTCCAATTATTGCAATTATTATTGGTGAAGGTGCCTCTGGTGGTGCTTTAGGTATTGCTGTTGGAGATAAAGTGTTGATGTTAGAAAACACTTGGTATTCTGTAATTTCACCAGAATCTTGTTCTTCTATTTTATGGAGAAGTTGGGATTTTAAAGAGCAAGCCGCTGCTGCCTTAAAACTCACTTCAACCGATATGTTAGAAAATAAATTGGTAGATGGTGTAATAAAAGAACCTTGTGGTGGAGCTCACGCTTATCCAACTGAAACTTTTGAAATTGTAAAAAAAGAAATTTTAAAACATTTACCTAAATTAATGGAAATGGACAAAGAAAAACTTGTTTCCAAAAGAATTGATAAGTTTTGTAATATGGGTGTGGTGGTTGAAGGGTAGAGGCTGAACTATAATGTTCGAGTTCGAGGCATTCGAAGTTTTTAAAAATCAGGAGTTTACTTTTGTAAATGACTGATTTTTAAAACGAGAATAACGATGAAATCGTACATTATAGACAGTCTCTAATTAAGCCAACACTTCTTTTACTTTTTGTGCTGCCTCTTTCAACAAAACTGCTGAATGCACTTTTAAACCTGAATCATCTATTAGTTTTTTGGCTTCTATGGCATTTGTTCCTTGTAAACGAACAATAATTGGCACACTAATATCTCCAATGTTTTTATAAGCATCAACAACACCTTGAGCAACTCTATCGCAACGCACAATACCACCAAAAATGTTTACTAAAATAGCTTCTACTTTTTCATCTTTCAAAATCATCCTGAATGCTTTCTCCACTCTTTCTGCATCAGCAGTACCTCCAACATCAAGAAAATTTGCTGGTTCTCCTCCAGAAAGTTTAATTATATCCATAGTTGCCATTGCCAAACCAGCTCCATTAACCATACAACCTACATTTCCATCTAAATTAACATAATTTAAACCTGCTGCTTTTGCTTCAACTTCAATAGGGTCTTCTTCAGATATATCTCTCATTTCAATAATATCTTTATGACGAAATAAACCACTTTCATCCAAACTTACTTTAGAATCAACTGCAATAATTTTATTATCTGAAGTTTTTAATACTGGATTAATTTCAAACATAGAAGCATCAATACCTTCATAAGCGGCATACAATGCAAAAACAAATTTTGTCATTTGCTTAAATGCCTCTCCAGATAATCCTAAATTGAAAGCTATTCGTCTGGCTTGAAAACCTTGCAAACCAACGGTTGGATTAATTTCTTCCTTAAAAATTAAATGAGGTGTTTTTTCAGCAACTGTTTCAATATCCATTCCTCCTTCTGTAGAATACATAATGATGTTTCTACTTGTTTCTCTATTCAATAAAACAGACATATAAAATTCAGACGGTTCTGATTCGCCAGGGTAATAAACATCTTGTGCAATTAATACTTTATTTACTTTTTTACCTCCTGCCTTGGTTTGTTTGGTAACCAAATGACCACCCAAAATACCCTTTGCAATATCCTGAACTTTATCCAATCCTTTTGCTACTACAACTCCGTGCGAACCTGTTTCGGTTATAACACCTTTACCTCTGCCTCCTGCATGAATTTGTGCTTTTACCACAAACCATTCTGAACCCGTTAAACGATTTACTTCTTTAGCTGCTTCAACAGCTTGTTCTGGTGTGTCGGCAACAACACCTTCTTGAATGGCTACGCCATATTTTTTAAGTAATAACTTACCTTGATACTCGTGAATATTCATAATTTATAATTTTTCAAATTGAACACCAAAAGTAACAGTTTTAATTGATTTAAAAATGTCTTTTTATGAACAATTTACGCACCATTCACATCACATCCACATCTATACTAATTCTCACTGATTTATACTTACTAAACGCTTCAAATTGATTTTTTGCTGCTAAAATAAGTGTTCTAGTTTTAGCAATGGATAAGTTTCTTTCAACTTTTAAGAGGCAATTTTTATGGTATTTGTTTTTAATTCTCGAAATGGCTGGAAAATCTGGTCCCAGCAACCGATTGCCAAAACTTTGCTTGAGTGCGGTTGAAAATTCATCTGCACCAGCATTTAACACATTTTTATCTTTGTGCGAAAGTGTAAAATGAATAAGCCTGAAAAAAGGAGGATAAGCAAATTTTTTGCGTTGCACCAGTTCATCATTATACATTCCTATAAAATCGGTATCAATAACTTGCCTAATTATGGGGTGATAAGGTTCATAGGTTTGAATAATTACCTTACCTCGCTTGGTTCTTCCTGCTCTTCCGCTCACTTGGCTCATAAGTTGAAAAGAACGCTCAAAAGAACGGAAATCAGGAAAATTGAGCATCGTATCTGCATTTAGCACACCAACCAACGATACATTATTAAAATCCAATCCTTTCGTAACCATTTGTGTTCCAACCAACACGTCTATATTTCTATCTTCAAATTCAATAATAAGCTTGTGATATGCATTTTTAGTTCGAGTAGTATCCGCATCCATTCTTGCCACACGAATAGTTGGAAAATAAATAGCTAATTCTTCTTCAATTTGCTCTGTTCCAAAGCCTTTTAAGGTAATTCTAGCACTTCCACAAGCAGGGCAAGTAGAAGGCATTTTTTTTGAAGCTCCACAATAATGACATTTTAATAAATGCGTGTATTTATGGTAGGTTAACGAAACATCACAGTGGTTGCATTGTGGAACGTGTCCGCAGTCTTCACAAATCATAAAAGGAGCATAACCTCTTCTGTTTTGAAACAAAATTACTTGTTCTTTGTTTTTAAAAGCCTCTTCCATTGCTTCAATAAGCAAAGGAGAAAAATGTTGTTTCATTAATTTTTTTCGTGTTGCTTCTTTAATATCGGCACACAAAATTTCGGGCAATAGCACACCTCCATGTCGCTCGGTTAAGGTTACCAATCCATATTTTCCTTGCTGAGCGTTCCAATACGTTTCTATGGCTGGTGTTGCTGAACCTAACAATACTTTTGCTTGATGTAAGTTGGCTAATACAATAGATGTATCTCTGGCATGATAGCGTGGTGCAGGATTAAATTGCTTAAACGTATTTTCATGTTCTTCATCAATAATTATTAATCCCAACTTGCTAAATGGCAAAAACATAGATGACCTTGCCCCCATCACAATTTGAAACCGTTGAGGTGTTTTTTGTGCTAAATTTTCATTGAAATTCAATACTTCATTCCAAACTTCCACTCGCTCGTTTTCGTTGAATTTAGAATGATAAACACCAATGGTATCGCCAAAAACTTTTTGCAATCGCACAATAAGTTGCGTAGTTAAAGCTATTTCGGGCAACAAATACAACACTTGTTCACCTTTTTCGAGTGCTTCTTTTATGAGTTTTATGTAGATTTCAGTTTTTCCAGAACCCGTAACACCGTGCAGCAACACCACATCTTTGGTCTCAAATTTTTCTTTAATCGAACTAAATGCTTGTTGTTGATGTTCATTGAGGGTTGCATCGGTTATTAATGCGTTTGCATAATCATCAAAACGGTTTTTTTGTTGTTCATAAATTTCAAAAATGCCTTTTTCAACTAATTTGTTTACAATAGCAGCGCTTACATTGGCTGTTTTTTGTAGCACTATTTTTTCTACAGGTTGTGTATTTTTTTGGTATCGATTAGAAAGTTGCACAAAAGCCATCAACGCACTGAGCTGTTTTTTTGACTTGGAAACCTCATCGAACAATAACTTTAAATTTTCTTCATTATCTGCATAAGCAGTAAGTTTAAGGTATGCAATCCTTTTGGGTTTAAACTTATCTTTCACTTCTTCATAAACCACAATTACTTGCTTTTGAATGAGCGACTGAATAAATGTATGCACGTTTTTAACACTCAATATTTCAGCAACTTCAAGTAATGTTAGTGTATTTCTTACTTCCAAGGCTTCAACAATAAGGTATTCTTTATCGGATAAATCGGAATAATCAATTTTTTTGTCGGGATAAAGTACCAATTTGGTTTCTCCAGCCAACTTTAATGCTCCAGGCAAGGCTGCATTAAAAACATCTCCCGGATTAGCCATATAATAGTGAGCTATCCAATCCCATAAGTTGAGTTGAAAATTATTTACAATGGGTCTATCATCTAAGAGTGCATCAATGTATTTCGATTCATATTCTTTGGGTGGTTGATTGTGAATTTTTTTTATAAGAGCGGTATATAATTTTCCTCCTTTTCCAAACGGAACAATTACCCGTTGCCCAATCATTAGTTGCTTATTCAACGCAAGTGGAACTCTGTACGTAAAAAAATTTGGGACAGGTAAGGGCAATATTACATCAACAAAAAAAGTATCCTCAACCATAAATTGTTAGAAATTTCAGTTTGTAAAGATAAGAAAGGAAAAGAA
The DNA here is from genome assembly GCA_019429185.1 of Vicingaceae bacterium. Classification (GTDB taxonomy): domain Bacteria; phylum Bacteroidota; class Bacteroidia; order Flavobacteriales_E; family Vicingaceae; genus BRH-c54. Next base: position 544 of record JAHYJH010000030.1, on the reverse strand, counting down.
GTAGAAAAATCTTTATTGATAGATAAAATATAAAAACTAATTGCAATTTCTGTTACTACTCAGCCACCTATTTTTTTTACCACAGATTTCATTAATTTTCGCAGATTACATACACAGATTTTATTTTTCTTTGAAAAATCTGTGAAAAACCACAGCCTGCCCCGACTTCTCGGGGAAGTAGCATCAACCGAACGCAGTGAACTCACAAATACCTATAAAAACAATAGATAAGTAAGAATGAGTAATACATTAATTTAAAATAAACAATACATTGATACCACGCAGTAGCATCAACACAATATTAAAAAATAAACAAGTCGTTGATAAATCTGTATCCCGATTCCGATAGCTATCGGAATTATCGGGATGCGTAATCAGTGGCAAAGAGAAAAAAATAAGCGGCTGAGTAGTAACAAACACGCTAAGTATTTTTACTGAATCCATTCTTTTTTAGGAACATAAATTGAAAATAAATTTGTTTTCTTGAAAAAACTGTTCTACCTTTGGGATTCGCTTATAAATTTTTCATTATGAATACATTCGC
>JAHYJH010000183.1 GCA_019429185.1 Vicingaceae bacterium | reverse complement strand
ACAATAATGTTAAAATGCACAAACAAAACCGCCAGAGATATATTGGTATCAAAAGAATTCCCATAGACTGGCGGCATAGTCCAACTTCATTTTATTCATCATTTCCCCATTATTTCAAGTTGTTTTCCCAGTAAGTGATTGACATTATTCACTTACTAACTATATTTGTGGGGAAACGTTGAATAAAATGCTAAACGTTACCCAACATAATAAAAAAGGGAGCGGTTCAAAAGGGCTGACCACCCAAAACATGAGAACTTAGAATAGGCAAGGAATTTCAATAATTAACTAAAAACATTAAACATGAAAAAAGGAAAATTACTTTGGCTTGCTACAATATTTTTAAGTAGCATTATTCTACTGACAAACGGTTGTAAAAAAGACGAAACTGAACAAAACACACTTTCATCGTTTAAAGAAAAGTCAGAATATTTTGAAAAAATAGCTGACATTTTCAGTTCAACCTATGGAACATCTTCTTTTGAAGAAGCTGTTAGTTTAATTGTGCATGAAATAAGCAGTAATAATGCAATTAATAATTCAGGGTTAAGTGAAGATTCAATATCAATCTGGTGGAAAACACAAGATAATGTTCTTTTTCTTTTACAGCTAAAAGTTCTTGACTCTTATGTTGACAGTCTGGATAGTGATTTTTTGGGGAAATCCAAAGTCATTGACAAATCAATATTGACTGAAGTATTACCTCATAATAATAAAGCATTACTTTTATCTCCATCCTACTATGACTGGGCTCCTTATGCTATTCCTTCTACAGAAGAACGAAAGGATATAAACTACTATTTTAAGCAAAAGCTTGAAAACAAAAATTTTGTCGTGGATTACATTAGAAATGAAACTCCCCAGCAGCAAAATATTTCATTAGATAATTATATGAATTGGGATGAATATGGCATTATCTCGTTTAGTGGTCATGGAGCTTTTGCAGGCAATATTTTTGGTATAACGTCTGGAATTAGAATAACTCCCGCTTTTGAAGAGCAATATAGCCAAAAGTTTTTGAACAACGAATTTATGTGGACTGGAAAGGCTAAAGACGGAAGCCATAAATATGTTGCACTTACGAATATATTCTTCAGAAATCAATATCCAAATTATTTGGATAACACTTTTATCCTAATGAGTGCCTGCCAAAGTCAAAAGAATAGCATTTTATCTTTAGATTTAGTAAAAATCGGCGGTAATTCTGCTTATTGGGGTTGGACTAATAATATGACACCTTTAGCTGGTGCATGGAGAAATACAAGGTACTTAATTGACCAAATGCTAGACTTAGGTAAAACAAGTGGGCAAAGCCATAGCTTAATGGTTCAAAATAATCGCCATAGGCATATTTTGCTGCCCCAAATGAAATATACTTATTTGGAAATGCCACCACACTCTGAACAAGGTTTTAAGCTAATTGAGTCAGGTGGCCAAGTTTACAATAATTTTAGTATTACGGCAGATGTACATGAATTTAATTCCAATTGGGATAATATCGTATTGAGCGAATTTGGTAATGACTATCGAGTTGCTGACTGGAATGATTTAGTATCTTTTTACAATTCAGGTGGCGATTTATTAGGATTATTCGACGCACTTGGTTTAACGGAGTATAACAGCAGTGCATGTGTTTATAGAAATGGACTGCAGTTTTACTCTAGTACACGAGCGTATTTTGCATCAAGGCATGAGCACAATAGGCCTCCTAGTTATCTAGCACATGAAAACATAAACAACTACTTGATTAGTTTGGGCTCATGGTACGGTGCAAGAAAAATTATGGTAATTAAGAAATGACAATTTAATAATGAATTACGTTGGGTAACAGCGTGTATGTGGCAATAGCGGGTGAAGTGGTAAATCGAAGGTCTTTGCTTCTAAGAAACTTTGTGCTAAACCGAATGATAAGTGCTTCTAATCCGCTACTGCACATACACGCCAACCGTTAGCAACCATTTAAGAATAGTCGTCAATAGCCTTTAAAACATCATCAAGTTTTACATAGTAATTCTCTCCGTGATAATGTCCATTTAATCTATCAACCTTGCTTGTAATGTATGCCTTCGCACGGTCTTTTATTTTGTCAGCGACTTCATTAAAATTCTGTTGTACTTCGATTGAGTGGAATGATGCTGTGCAACTATTCCTCCCGCAAATTTCGCATGCCATAATTTTATCATAAAAACGGTTGCTAACACATGGTATAAAAAATTGCGGGTGTGTAGCAGTCCGTAGGTTTGTAATTCTAATTTACTTTTGTTGTACCCCATTTAAGGACGCAAAGAGCGACCGTCAACAGTTCCTACTTCATCGACCTGACTAACGCCAGCATCTCCATAAGCTATCCCCGACATACCATCGGTTGTTTTATTTTTAGGATTTAGTGCAAACTTTAAGATGTTGTTTGCTGCTAAAATATCCCTGTCATTTATAGAACCACAACTTTCACAAGTCCAAGTCCTATCTGACAATTTTAATTCTTTGTTTATTACACCACACCCGCACATCTTTGAGCTTGGTTCAAATCTTCCTATTTCTAAGTAGTTCCCTCCCTGCTCCTGCATCTTGTATTGCATCAAGGTATAAAATCTACCTAATCCTAAATCTGCAATAGATTGTGCAAGTTTGTGGTTTCTCATCATACCAGATATGTTTAAGTTTTCACACGCAACTGTATCATACTGTTTGGCTATCGCAGTAGTTGTTTTGTGTAGAAAATCCAATCTCTGATTTGATATTTTTTCGTGAAGTAAAGCTACTTTTAAGTTTGCCTTTCTTCTGTTTGAACTTCCTTTTTGCTTTTTTGAAGCTCTACGTTGTAATACTTTTAATCTTTGTATTGAGTTTTTTAAGTGTTTCGGATTTTCTATTTCAGCACCATCAGATAAAGTTGCAAATGTTTTTATTCCAGTATCAATACCAACTGCTTTTTTCTTTGATATAGGCTTTTGTTTCACTTCTACATCAGGTAGTTCAACTGTAATACTTATAAAAAATTTATTGGTAGGGGTTTTTTCAATAGTAGATGTTTTGATATTCCCGTCAAACTCTCTACTTATTTTTGTTTTTACCCACCCTAATTTTGGCAACGAAACTTTACTTGCTTCAAAATCAACTTTAGTGTTTTGTGGAAATCCTACGTGATGCGTTCCAATGTGTTTACTTTTGAATTTTGGAAACCCTTTTTTTTGCTTAAAAAAACGAGTAAAAGCCTTATCCATATTTACAACCGATTGTTGCAAACTTTGAGCAACTGACAAGTTAAGCCAATCGTATTGTTCTTGCTTTTTAAGTTGTGTTAGTTCTGTCATTAAAGTAAAAGCGGATATGCTTTTCTTTTCTGATTGGTACTCCTTTATACGTCTATCCAATGCCCAATTATAGACAAAACGAGCATTCCCCAGCATCTGATTAAGTTGCTGTACTTGCTCCTTGTTTGGATAAATCCTATATCGAAATCCTCTAATCATAATGCAAATATACAACTTTATTTTTAATTCTACACAAAAACCATTAAAATATTAGAATAAGAACGTAAAGAAAAAAACGGGGTACAACATACGCTAAACCACATTAAAACGATGGTTTAGCTACACGTTACAAAATCTTCCAGAACTTCAGCATTGTCTTTGGAATTGTACCGTAGTATTTCTCAACTTCCATATATACAATACGGCTGTCATTTGTGTAAACGATACCTGCCAAAGAATCACAAACCAACTTTTGCAAGTTGTCAGGCAAGTCTGGCTTCGTAGATTTGTAAATTCTTATACCATTTTCAACCATTGTGCGTTCACG
>JAHYJH010000029.1 GCA_019429185.1 Vicingaceae bacterium | reverse complement strand
GATGAAATCTGTACTAAAAACAACATCGACCATAGATGCACTAAACCCTTTACTCCTAAAACGAATGGAATGGTGGAAAAAGCCAATGATATTATCAAAACTGAAACAATTAAAAAAACTAAATATAGCTCTTTAGAAGAAATGACACAGGATTTAATGCAGTTTCTAATCAACTATAATTTATATAGAAGACACGGAAGTTTAAGGAGAGAACTTAACGTAAAAACCCCTTTTAATGCCGTAGAAAAATGGTTTGAACTCGAACCTAAAATTTTTAAAGAAGAGCCAGCAGCGTTTAAAGAAAAAATACTACTTTTGAAAGGTAAAAGTAAACAAGATTTTAAGGAACAACCTTGTGAAACTTAACAGATAGGTACTCAATTATTGCTTAGGGCTTCTTTTGGCTATGAGCGTAACAATATGATAATAGGATTTAATTATATCGGAAATATGAGGGGAGTTACTGTTGATAATTATCAATTTAACCCATTTAGTGCAAATTTCAGATTTTTTGTAGCCAAGCGTTTTGGTAAATTTGGTTCAAAAAAAGAAAAAAAGATTGATGATGGGTAGCTTATTTATGAGTCAACGCACTAGCTTATTTTATAGACTTAAAAATTCGCATCCATCTAACAGAAGATGCTTTATCAATTGTTTTTTGTAGCGAAAATAATATATATTGAGCTTTTCCAACAATATGGTTTTCAGGTGCAAACCCCCAAAATCTTGAATCGGAACTGTTGTGTCTGTTGTCACCCATCATAAAATAATAATCCATTTTGAATGTATATGCGTTTGTTGTATCGCCATTAATGATAAATTTAGATTCAAATTTTTCAAATGAATTTTTTTCATAAGTTGAAATAATTCGTTCATAAAGAAAAATGTTATTAGAGTCTAATTCAACGGTAGTGCCTTTTTTAGGAATTACAATTTTTCCATAATAATTAATATTCCACCTATAAAATTCGTGATAAGGAAAAATATAATCAGCATAAGCATTAGATGGAATATCAATATCTTTAATAGATTTTATATAAGGTAACTTTTCTAAAAGTGCTTTCGTTTTTTCAGTCATAGTGAGTTGCCAGAGTTGAGAATCAAAAGATTTTCCACCTTCATTTATTTCGTACTTTCTTAAGGTATCTTCTGAGAGAATTTCACTTAATACATTGTAATTAAATTGGGCAAATGCTGGAAAATCTTGTTTGGTATTGTTTATATAAACAAGTTTGTTTTTTATTTCTAAGGTATCGCCAGGCAGTGCTACGCAGCGTTTTATGTAGTATGATTTTTCTGAAATACTTTTGGCTTCATCCATTGGATAGAAGAAAACAACAACATCATTTCTGTTTATAGAGGTGAGAGCAGGAAGTTTGTAATTGGTATATGGAACAGCACTTCCATAGCTTAATTTGTTTACTAAAATTAAATCACCAGGAATCAATGTTTTTTCCATCGAAGACGTTGGAATGGTGAAAATTTCAAAAACAAAAACTTTAATAACAACTACGATAGTAAATGCAATTAACAAGGCTTTTAACCAATCTTTAAGATGTTTCAACCGATTAGAAATTTATAAAATTTGAGGTTAGATGTTTGCTTTTTCAAACTAAAATTAATGCACTGTTGTGAATAATCTATCCCAACGAATTCTTTTGAAAAAACCACCTTCTTCAGGATGAGGACTGTAAGACATCCAAACAAAAACTGCTTTTCCAACAATATGATTTTCAGGAACAAAACCCCAAAAACGAGAATCTTGAGAATTGTTTCGGTTATCTCCCATCATCCAATAATAATCCATTTCAAAAGTATAAGAATTAACTTGTTTTCCATCAATGAAAATGTTGTTGTTTTTTACTTCTAATTGGTGTAATTCATATCTGGTTATAAGTGTTTTATATAAAGGGAGCGTTGTTTCATTCAATTCAACGGTAACTCCTTTTTTTGGAATGGTTAACGGTCCGAAATTATCAACCGTCCAATTGTATGCTTTATTACTTGGAAAAATTTGATTTTTATCTGAATAGCCCGTAGAATCCTTTTTTTCTATTTGTTGTTCTATTTTTAATACATTTGGAAATTGAGCTAATTTGTTTTTCGCTTCTTCCGTCATGGTTAAACTATAAATTGTTTTATCTTCACTTCTCCAATACTCAACAGTTTCAGTGTAGCCAGTATTTTTGTTTGTAAATTCTTGAGATGGAAATTCATAATTTATTTTTTTATCAAGAAGCACTTTTTTTGAAAGCTCATAATTTTTCACGTAAGCAGTATAGCGATGTTGCAAACCAGCATCTTGGTAAGCCAATTCATTGTTAACCATTAGTTCTCCATCAATTACTTCAATAACATCACCAGGCAAACCAACGCAACGCTTGATGTAATTTTCACGTTTATCAACTGGACGATAAACAATGGTGTGGGTTTTCCATAAATTTATTCTACCTAAATTTCTTACCAACTGGTCGTAAACTTGATCCTGGGCTTCTAACGCAACGGTATCTCCAGCAGGAAAGTTAAAAACAACACAATCATTTCTTTCCACATCGCCCATTTTGGGCAGCTTGGCATGCGGAAATTTCACGATTTCAGTATATGATTTTTTACCTCCCACAAAAGGAATCCATTCGGGAAAACTATGATGGGTAAATGGAAAGCTGATGGGTGTATTTGGAACTCTTGCTCCATAAGCCATTTTATTTACAAATAAAAAATCGCCACGCAATAATTTTCGTTCCATTGATGAAGTTGGAATAGTGAAAGCTTCTAAATAAAAACCTCGTATTAATGTTGCTGCAACAATGGCAAAAACAATTGCATCAGTCCATTCTCTGGAAGTGGATTTTTTATATTTCTCAGCTTCTTCATAGCCAATAAATTTCACTTCCTTGTCAAAACCGATATAGGGCAAGTAAATTCCAGCGAAAACAACACCTAAGAAATGTTCTTTAAAGGAAGTTTTGCCTAGTAATTTCATTAATTCAACAATAATTCCCATCCAAACAACAAAGCCCAAAAATGGAACATAATAGGTAATTATCCAAAGCCATGATTTTTTAACGGTTTTAACGGCTATGTAGGTAGAATAAAAAGGAACAAGAGCTTTCCAACCTTCAATGCCAATTTTTTCAAAAATTTTATACAATCCAATGTGAGCAGCAATAAAGTATATTATTGACAGTATGATGAATGTTGAAATACTAATTTCCATAATGAGTTTATAATGAAGTGTAAATTAAAAAAGCAAATATAAATGTTTTATACTCAAGACACATAGGTTTTTGGGAATTTTTACGAATTTATTTTTTACTTTATCAAGGCAAAATTTTCAAGCATAGCCATAGCTACGGTTTAAAATTTTAACGCAGAGAAAGAGAAAAAGAAAGAGTGAAAAAACCGAAAAGCTATGTATGTTGAGTATATAATGAAAGGATAAGGTTTTAACATTTTTTAATAGGAAGGTGGATAAAAACAATAGCTAATCTATAACCTTAAAAATCATTAATCCATAAATAGCAAATCGAACGATACGTAATAATCCATAAAGTAAATAGTTGGTTAAGGGATATTTTATAAGTCCTGCAGCAACACTTGTAATAGAAAAAGGAACAGGTAGTAAAGCCCCAACAATAATAAGTAATCCACCCCATTTCCGCATATTTTTTACGTGTTTTGCCATTTTTATTTCCAAAAATTCATAAACAGCAGGGAAATAAGCAAAAGTTCTTCCTGCAAAATAAGAAACAATTCCACCGACATAAGAAAGAAGAGCTAAAATTGTTAGAAAAAACCAAGAGTAATCAGTTTTGGCAGTCCAAGCAATAAAAATTTCAGGAGGAATTAATCCTAAAATTGATTCAGAAGCAAAGAAAACGGCAAAAATACCTAAAGGATGAAAGTTTTCAATAACGTAGTTGAAAATCTCATTCAAATCCATCACTAAAAAATGAACACCAAGAATGGCAAGGATAAAAACAAAAATGGGTAAAATAGATTTTTGTAAAATTATTTTCAAAAAGCTATAAAATCCAGTATATACATAATATTGATGTAATAGCTGAAGCCTAGATTTTTTTACCCTTTTTCGTGTTAGATTCATTGCTTTAAAGGAGGCGAAGTTAAGACTATGTTTTGCTTCATAACCTGATTTACGTCATAATTTTAGTTAAATAGCGATTAAATGGCTTGTTTTTAAGATATTACTTATTCTAAAGCAGCAACTAATTTCACTGCTTCATTTGCTTCTTTTACATCATGCACACGCAATATTGAAGCACCTTTTAATAGAGCAATAGTGTTTAATACAGAAGTTCCGTTTAAGGCTTCTTGAGGAGTAGTTCCCAACACTTTATTTATCATGGATTTTCTGGAAATTCCGACCAAAATTGGAAGTTCAAAAAGATGAAAATCAGCTAAATGATTTAATAAAGAATAATTTTGTTCAAGTGTTTTTCCGAATCCAAAACCAGGGTCGATAATAATATCTGTAATTCCTTTTTTGTGAAACAAATTTATTTTTTCTGAAAAATAAAAAATTGCCTCATCTAATATATTTTTTTTTGTTTCAATTTGATGTAAATCAGTAAGTTTTGAATTACTATGCATAAGAATATATGGAACTTTAAGTTGAGCAACACAAGCTATCATTTTTTTATCAAAATCGCCACCAGAAATGTCATTGATAATAGCAGCACCATTTTCAATACATTTTTCAGCAACAGCACTTCTAAAAGTGTCAATAGAAAGAATAATATCAGGAAATTCGGCAACTAATAATTTAACAACAGCAAGTATTCGTTCAAGCTCCTCTTTTTCTGACACTTCGCAGCCGTTCGGACGTGTAGAATAACCTCCAATATCAATTATTTTTGCTCCATTAGTTAGCATAAACAATGTTTTTTCGATAATTTCAGCATCAGAAAAAGTCAATTTTCCGTCAAAAAAGGAGTCTGGAGTATGGTTTAATATACCCATAATAGTTGGTTCGTCTAAATTTAATAAAATCCCTTTGCAATTAATAAATTTGTTTTTCAAAAAAAATGTATCTTTCGGGTTTTCTTTTACATTTAACATAATGTCGTTTTTTTTATGCGTAAAACTAACAAACAATACGATTCTATCATAGAGATTTGTGCTGATATATTCACAAAAAAGATGAAAGATTATGGAAGTGCATGGCGAATTTTACGAACAAGCTCACTTACCGACCAAATTTTTATTAAAGCCAAACGAATCAGAACACTTGAAGAAACAGAAGTAAATAAAGTGGGTGAGGATATTCGTTCTGAATATGTTGGAATAGTTAATTATTGCATAATGGCATTAGTTCAACTAGAATTGGGGTACAAAGAAAATACAGAATTACCCTTTGATGAAGCATTGAAATTGTATCATAAATATTTTCAACTAGCCAAGGAATTGATGCAAAACAAGAACCACGATTATGGTGAAGCATGGCGTGATATGCGTTTGAGTTCCTTAACCGATTTAATTTTAATGAAATTGTTGCGAACAAAACAAATTGAAGACAATAAAGGAAAAACAATAATTTCGGAAGGTATAGATGCTAATTATTTTGATATGATAAATTATGCTGTTTTTGCATTAATAAAATTAGAAGAAAATAAAATAACAAATAACAAAGAACAAAGAACAAAGAACAAAGAACAAAGAACAAAGAACAAATAACAAATAACAAATAACAATTTACGATTGAATAAACTAAAAAAACATGAAAATAGTAAGTAACATTTGTCGAATATTAGTTGGTTCTTTATTTATCGTTTCAGGATTAATAAAAGCCAACGACACGCTCGGTTTTAGTTATAAACTAGAAGAATATTTTGAAAACGGAGCATTAGCTTATCGAATCAGAGATTGGTTTGGATGGGATAGCTTTTCATTAGAATTTCTAATGGAATATGCACTTGCAATTGCTATTTTTATGTGTGTTGCCGAAATTGTGCTGGGATTTGCTTTGCTTTTTGGAGCAAAAATTAAATTTACACTCTACTCCTTATTAGGTTTAACCATTTTATTTTTCTTTTTAACACTTCATACAGCAACTTGCGACCCTTTTGCAACATATAATCAATTAACTGAAGTAGAGATAAATTCTCCTGCACATACAACAATGTTAAATAAGGTTGAAAATAATTCAAAAATTGAAATTTTAAAACAAACCGACAAAACCATCACTTATAAAGAAGAAATGCCTGTGCAATGCGTTACCGACTGTGGCTGTTTTGGAGATGCTATGAAAGGTTCTTTAGGAAGAAGTTTAACGCCTTGGGAATCTTTTATGAAAGATTTGATTTTAATACTATTAATTCTACCTATCTTCTTTTATAGAAATAAAATTAAGTCCAACACACAGAATGAAGATTTCATTTTAGGTGTTTTCGCCCTTTTATTTGTAACATTATTCTCATGGATTTTTAGCTGGTATTTTCCTGTGGTTTTCACAATAATAGGGTTTGGAGGTTATTACGGACTGAAAAAAATATATAAGAATGCACTAAACCAGTGGATAACCATATTATTTGCATTTATTATTTCAATAATCTTTATTTATTATACCTATAATCATCTTCCAGTAAAAGATTACAGAGCTTATGCCGTTGGAAAAAGTATTCCTGAACAAATGACACTTCCAGAAGGTGCAATTCCAGATGTATATGAAAACATATTTTACTATAAAAACAAAACAACAGGAGAAACTGAAGAATTTCCTGAAAGTAACTATCCTTGGGATGATGATAACTATGAATTTGTAGATAGAACAACCAAATTAATTAAGGCAGGAGATAAAGCTACAATAACTGATTTTACTATTATAGGAGAAGATCAGTATGATTTTACAGCTGACTTTATGAACGAAGAAGGATATTTATATTTGTTTGTTGCTCATGATATTACAAAAACATCAATTTCAGCTATCAAAAAAATAAATACATTTGCCGAGCAAACTTTTGCTGATGGACAATATTTTATTGGATTGTCATCATCATCATATACTAATATAGAGGAATTTAGACATCAAAACCAAACCATGTTTGATTTTTACACCTGTGATGGAATAACACTTAAAACAATAGTTAGAGCAAATCCAGGAATTGTTCTTCTAAAGAAAGGAGTAGTAATAGCAAAATGGAACGCAAATGATTTACCACAATATGAAAATGTTAAAAAAACGTATCACAAATAAAAAAGAAACAAATTGTCTAAATTTATTTTAAAAAGAGTCCTTTATGGATTGTTGGTTCTAGCTGGAGTAATAACCGTTGTGTTTTTACTTTTCAATGTGTTGCCTGGAGATCCTGCTCGTATGCTAATGGGACAACGTGCCGATGAAGAATCATTACGAGTAATTCAAAAAGATTTAGGATTAGATCAAACATTATCAACACAATTTGTAATGTACCTGAATGATTTATCTCCAATTTCTGCTCATAGTTTGGATGAAGATCATCACCTATATTTAGATGATAATAAATATAGTTACACCAAACTATTTTCTTTTGGAGAAGATAATGTGCTAGTTTTTAAAACACCCTACCTCAGGCGTTCCTATCAAACAAAACGGCAAGTGTCAGATATATTATTCGATTACCTGCCCGAAACAGCAGTGTTAGCTATTGCAGCCATGTTGTTTGCAACTTTTTTTGGAATCTTTTTTGGTATTATTACCGCATTAATGAAGGATACTTGGATAGATAAAACACTTCTTTTTGGTTCGGTTTTAGGTATGTCAATTCCATCGTTTTACTCTGCAATTATTGTTTCTTGGTTAATAGGTTATGCACTTCCGCAAGCAACGGGAATTAATTGGTTTAATATGACAGGTAGTTTATTTGAGTATGATGATTTAGGAAATGGTGAAATTTTAAAGCTCCGAAACTTGGTTTTGCCTGCATTTACGTTAGGAATAAGACCTATTTCAGCCATTATGCAACTTACACGAAGTTCTATGTTGGATGTAATGTCGCAAGATTACATCAGAACAGCCCGAGCAAAAGGATTATCTTTTTTTGTGGTTGTAATTAAACACGCATTGAAAAACGCCCTTAACCCTGTAGTAACTGCCGTTTCAGGAATGTTTGCAAGTTTACTCGCAGGAGCCTTGTTTGTTGAAATGATATTTGCGTGGAAAGGATTAGGCTGGGTGTTGTATGATGCACTTACAAAATACGATTTACCAATTGTAATGGGAGGTGTTTTATTAACTTCAACTATTTTTGTAATAGTAAATATTTTGGTGGATATTATATACGGATTGCTTGATCCACGAGTGAGAGTGAAATAGGAAGCGGGAAGTTTGAGGTTGGAAGATGGAAGACAGAATTGGAATAAAATTGGTAATGTGCGTTAGCCTTTTCCCTTGAGATTTGAGATTAAGAGGAAAATCTGCAGTGCAGATTTGGGCTACAAAGGGTGAAATGTGAGATTGAAAATTTTAGGTTTGAAGTTGAGGTAACTAAAAAACTTAGAGAACTTGCGAGAAAGTCAGGGACTAGTTTAAAATAAAAAATGAGAAAAAAGATAGTAGCAGGAAATTGGAAAATGAATACTTCTTTTAAGGAAGCAATAACCCTTATTGAGGAAATTAAGAAAAGCACAATTCCGAATGGTATAGAGCTAATTGTAAATCCTCCATTTGTGTATTGTCAACCCTTGGTTCAATTATTAAAATCTTCAACCATTAAATTAGGAGCTCAAAATTGCTCCGAACACCAATCAGGAGCTTTTACTGGAGAGGTAGCAGCAGCAATGTTGCAATCTATTGGAGTAACTTATGTAATTATAGGACATTCGGAAAGAAGAAGTTTTTTTAATGAACCAGACGAAACGATTGCGAAAAAAATAAATCAAGCCATTCATTCAGAATTATGTCCAATTTTTTGTTGTGGTGAACAGTTATCAGAAAGAGAAGCAAATAATCATTTTGAAATAGTAAAAACACAATTAGAAAACGGACTTTTTCATCTATCAGAAACTGACTTTAAAAAAGTAATTATTGCTTATGAGCCTGTTTGGGCAATAGGAACAGGCATTACGGCAACATCAGACCAAGCACAGGAAATGCATCAATTTATAAGAACCTTAGTAAGTAAACATTACACGCATGAAATTGCAGATAATTGTTCCATACTCTATGGTGGAAGCTGTAATGCTTCAAATGCAAAAGAACTTTTTTCAAAACCCGATGTGGATGGAGGACTCATAGGTGGAGCTTCACTCAAAGCAGCAGATTTCATTGCTATTGCTCATTCCTTTTGATTTTCTGAGTATGAAAAATCTTTCTTTTTGCATCTAACTAAAAAAACAATACTTTTAGGAGCTATTTTTCGTTTTTAAATATTGATTTACGATATTTGTAAGTTATTCAGAATTTTAATGAATTTTTTTAAAAAACATATCACGTTGTTAATTGTAGTTGTTACTACTTTTCTCTTATCTTCATTGGAGTTAAAAGCTCAGTGGAAGTTAGATGTGAATGGAACAGTAAAAAATGAAGACACCAAAAAAAGATTTGAAGGTGTAACTATTACAATAAAAAGAAATGGAACAGTATGGAAAACCATAACATCATCTCCCTCTGGAGAATTTGTTCTTGAATTACCCCCAGATGCCATTTATTTAGTAGAGTTTTCCAAACCAGGTTTCACAACAAAGAAAATGGAATTTTCAACTAAAAATATACCTTCAGAAGATGCTAAGTATGGATTTGAATTTCGTATGGAAATGAATCTTTTTGAAGAAGTTGAAGGACTAGATGTTTCAATTTTAAATCAACCCATCGCTAAAATTGCTTTTGATCCTGCCACAGGCTATATGGATTATGACCCTTCTTATACTAAATCTATTCAAAAAGAATTAGAAAAGTTGAAGAAGGAACAGGAGGAAAAAAGAAAACAACAAGAAGCTGAACGAAAAGCAAAAGAAAAGGAATATAAAACTATTATAGCTGCTGCAGATAAGTTTTTTGCTGCCAAAAATTGGGTTGAAGCAAAACCTTTGTATGAGCAAGCGGCAAAACTTTTGCCAAGTGAGGACTACCCAAGCTCTCAATTAAAACTCATTGCTACTAATATGGCAAATGCCGAAGCCGCAAACCAAAAATATACAACTGCTATTAAGCGTGCTGATGCAGCTTTTAAAGAGCGAAATTGGGAAAAAGCTACAATGGAATATAATGCAGCTTCATCTCATAAACCAACTGAAGCCTATCCTAAGAATAAGATTAAAGAAATTGAAACTATTGTTGCAAATGAGAAAAAAGTAACTAAAGAATACAATGATTTATTAGTAACGGCTGATGCGTTTTTCTTGAATAAAGAATATGAAAAAGCAAAAGTTGATTTCCAAAAAGCTGCTGCTTTGAAAGATTATGAGCAATATCCCAAAAATAAAATAAAAGAAATAGAAGGCATTTTGGCTGAACTGAATAAAAAAGAAGCAGCAGAAAAGGCGTTGAATGAAAAGTACCAAGCATTAATTGTAGTGGCTGATAAAGCACTCGCAGCAAAATCCTACCAAGAAGCAAAAACCAAATATAACGAAGCATTGGGTGTGAAACCAGCAGAACAATATCCCAAAAATAAACTGAAAGAAATTGAAGGAGCTTTAGCCGATTTAGCTAAAAAAGAAGCCGAAGAAAAAGCATTGAACGAAAAGTATCAAGCATTAATTGTAGTGGCAGATAAAGCATTGGGAGCAAAATCTTACCAAGAAGCGAAAGGAAAATACAACGAAGCATTGGTTGTGAAACCCGCAGAACAATATCCAAAAGATAAAATAAAAGAAATTGAAAGTGCTTTAGCCGATATAGCTAAAAAAGAAGCAGAAGAAAAAGCATTGAACGAAAAATATCAAAATCTGATAACTGCTGCTGATAAATCACTTCTTGCAAAAACGTATGAAGATGCGAAAGGCAAATACAACGAAGCATTAAGCTTAAAATCGGAAGAAAAATATCCGAAAGATAAGTTGAAAGAAATAGAAGGTATTTTGGCCGAATTGAATAAAAAAGAAGCCGAAGAAAAGGCATTGAACGAAAAATATCAAAACCTAATTACGGTTGCAGATAATGCGTTGGCTGCAAAATCCTACCAAGAAGCAAAAACCAAATACAACGAGGCATTGGGTGTGAAACCAGCAGAACAATATCCCAAAAATAAATTGAAGGAAATTGAAGGAGCTTTAGCCGATTTAGCTAAAAAAGAAGCAGAAGAAAAAGCATTGAACGAAAAGTATCAAGCATTAATTGTAGTGGCAGATAAAGCATTGGGAGCAAAATCCTACCAAGAAGCAAAAACCAAATACAACGAGGCATTGGTTGTGAAACCAGCAGAACAATATCCAAAAGATAAACTGAAAGAAATTGAAGGAGCTTTAGCCGATTTAGCTAAAAAAGAAGCAGAAGAAAAAGCATTGAACGAAAAATATCAAAATTTGATAACTGCTGCTGATAAAGCACTTCTTGCAAAAACGTATGAAGATGCGAAAGGCAAATACAACGAAGCATTAAGCTTAAAATCGGAAGAAAAATATCCGAAAGATAAGTTGAAAGAAATAGAAGGTATTTTAGCTGAATTGGCTAAGAAAAAAGCAGAGGAAGAAGCTTCAAAAATGGCTGAAAAAGAACGTGAAGAAAAATATCAACAACTTATTGCTTCGGGCGATAAAGCATTGCTAAATAAATCGTTTGATGAAGCGAAAAACTCCTATAATGAGGCATTGGGCGTGAAACCAGCAGAACAATATCCGAAAGATAAACTGAAAGAAATTGAAGGGTTATTAGCGGAATTGGCTAAGAAAAAAGCGGAAGAAGAAGCAGCTCTCAAAGCAGAAAAAGCATTGAACGAAAAGTATCAAGGATTAATAATATTGGCTGATAAAGCATTGACTGCAAAATCCTATCAAGAAGCAAAAGGAAAGTATAATGAGGCATTAGGCTTGAAACCAGCAGAACAATATCCAAAAGATAAAATAAAAGAAATTGAAACTATTTTAAATGAATTATCCAGTAAAGAAGAACAAGAAAAAGCGTTAAATTTAAAATATCAAGGGTTGATAACTGCTGCTGATAAAGCATTAGGCACAAAAACTTATCAAGATGCAAAAGATAAATATAGCGAAGCATCAGGGCTTAAACCCAATGAAAAATATCCAAAAGATAAGTTGAAAGAAATAGAGAATATATTAGCCGAATTGGCTAAAAAAGAGCGTGAAAGCGAATTAGAAAAAGAAGCAGAAAGAAAGAAAAGAGAGTATTATCAGGCGGTTATAGCTCAAGCTGATGCAGAATATTTTGCAGATAATTTTGATAAGGCTGAAAAAAAATACCAAGAAGCATTACTCATTTATGCCGAAGAGCAATATCCAAAAAATCAACTAAAAGCAATAGCAGAAGCCAAAAGTAGAAAACAAAATGAACAGGCAATTAATGATAAGTATAATGCCATAATTATTGAAGCGGATAAAGCATTTAACTCAGAAACGTATGATTTGGCAAAAGTTAAATATAATGAGGCATTGAAAGTAAAACCTTCAGAAAGTTATCCGAAAAATAGATTGGATGAAATTGAGAAAATTTTAATAGAATTAGCCAAAAAAGAAGAAATTACAGTTAAGTTGAATGCTCAAGATCAGAAAAAAAAGGAATATGATAGTTTTATTGAGTTTGCGGATAAACAATTTACAGATAAATCGTACGACCAAGCGAAATCTACTTACCAAAAAGCATTAAGTGTTATACCATCGGAAGAATATCCTAAAAACAAAATTGATGAAATCAATAAAATTTTAGCAGAAATTGCTGAGAAAGAAAGGAAAGAGAAAAGCGAAACACTGGCAATGAAGGCTAGACGAGAAAAATACGAGAAACTTATTTTTGATGGCGATAAAAACTTTATGTTAGATAATTATGATAATGCACGAGATAACTATCAACAAGCGTTGGTATTGTTTGAAAATGAACAATACCCTAAAGATCAATTAGTGAAAATAGAAGCTGCAATTCAACGAAAGAAAGAAGAAAAAGAAGCCAAAAATATTGTGGTTACAAAAAAGCCATTGCAACCTGGTGAAAGAGCTAAAATTGATGACAAACGGGAACGAGAAATTGAAGCTCGATTTGCTAAGATGATACAAGAAAAAGAAAGATCAAAAAATGATTCATTGAATTGGTATAAAGAACATTATGCAAAACAACAAGAAATTCTTGTTAGTTCTTCTATTGACAAAACCAACAAAGCACAGCAAGAAATTATAGCAACTGTTGAAAAGATTGAAAAAGAAAAACAAGAAGGAGATAAATATCGGATGATAAATCATGAAAAATTAGAAAAGGAAAAAACGTATTATAAAGAATTTGAAAATGATTTAGTTAAAGAGTCAATAGACAAAACCAACAAAGCACAGCAAGAAATTATAGCAACTGTTGAAAAAATTGAAAAAGAAAGACAAGAAGGAGATAAGATTTATATTGAGAACAACAAAAACCTTCAGGAAGACATAAATAGGTTTAACCAATCTGAAAAAGAAAGAATTAAAAATGCAGACGATAGGAGAAATGTTGCAAATAGCGATGTGGTTGATCAACAAAAAGACATAAATAAATATAACGAAATAAACGAACCTCGCTATGAGAAAAAAGTTGAAGAACTGAATGTTTATAAAGAAGAAATTAAAGAAAACCATATAATATTGGTTGAAAATGCAGATAATAGAAGAGAGAAGAACAGCAAGTTGTCGGAAGATATTAAAGTGAAAATTGCTTCAGACAATGCGGCAAGTGAAAAACGCCAAAATGAGAAAAAAGAAGATGTTAAACAATATGCTATTGATGTAAGAACTCAAGAAGAAATTAGAATTAAAGGAGCTATACAACGTGTTGCAGACAATAGAAAATTTCTTGAAAAATTAGCCGATCAAATAGCATTGAGAGAACTGCAGCAAGCAAAAAATTATAAGCTAAATGCTGAAAAAGTAGCTGCACAAACAGAAGCATATATGAAGTTGCAACAAGAAAGGCATGAGGCAGAAACCAAGCAAAATGCAAAAGCAAAGGAAGCACTTCTTAGTTATCAAAAACAATTGGCAGAAAAACAGACGGAAAATAAACAAAATGCAGACAAAATAAGAGCAAAAAATGAAGAAGAAAATAAAATTTATAAATCGAAATTGAATGTTCCAACAGAAGAACAAACGCAAGGTAGTATAAAAGCAGCGAAACGATTAGAAGAAGAAAAACAGTTT
The DNA here is from genome assembly GCA_019429185.1 of Vicingaceae bacterium. GTDB lineage: Bacteria > Bacteroidota > Bacteroidia > Flavobacteriales_E > Vicingaceae > BRH-c54. Next base: position 14,464 of record JAHYJH010000029.1, on the reverse strand, counting down.
TATTCAGATTATGGTTCAAAATTAAAATCAAATCAAATTGAGCGTTCTACAAAAGCTGATGCAGAAAAAAATGATGTTTATGTAGGAGAGAAAAAATCATCAAGTAATATCAATGAGTTTGAGAAAAAATATCCTCAAGGTATTACAGAAGAAGAAAAAGAAACTGGCAATGCAATTGTGTTAAAAAGAATTAAAGTAACTGATGACCATGTGGATGTGTATGAAAAAATATTCTACAAGTGGGGAGGAATTTTCTATACTAAAAATGGCGAAAGCATTTCTCAAAATATTTGGGATAATGAATCTATTGAGAAATGATAATTCAAAGTTGAGTTAAAAAACCAGTATTAAAAATAAAAAATATTACTAAAAATAACCATCATTTTAAATGAAAAAAATAGTAGTAATATTCATTTTTAATTATTAATATTAAATGTTTGCCAAACAGAGAATTCAGTGTTATCAACGTGCAACACAATTAACAATTCAACTGTAATAATAGAAAACATAAATACTGATACTAAAAAAGAAATACAGCAAAACAGTTCAATGATAGATGTGTATAATGTAACTATTGTAAGTAATTATTTAACAGTTACTTTCTTATTTGTATTGTTTAGTTTATTACCTGGTATATTATTAATTGGGGTTGTTAAAAAGGAATTAACATTACTTGAAAAGAGTATTTATACTGTTTTTACTTCGTATGCTTTTTGGATAATTGGAGGATGGTGGATGTCGTTTTTTAATATACCTCTTTCTGTATTTTTATATTCAACATTTACACTCTCCTTGTTTGGTTTCTTTTATATAAATAGAATTAAAGGGTTGCGATTAATTCGTTTAATTGATTCCATAAAGAAAATAGAAATCGAATATTGGTTGTTGTTATTAGTGTTGATGGCTTATTTTATACCTTTCTATTTTATATCGTTACCACCTGGTTGCGATACAACAATGCACGGTTATATCACGAGATTAATTATTGAAAATGATGCTATACCGAGTAATTACAGACCCGTTTTACCTGTTGATAGCTTTGGTAGTTACAGTGCTGGCTACCATTTATTAAACGCCTATTTTACGGGGTTTAATGAGGACTTATTACGTGTTTCAGTAAATTTAACCTCAGTTGTGGCATATCCTTTAACTGTTATGGGATTAATCGTTTTTTTTAAAACATTTTGCGAAGAAAAGGTAGCTATTATAGCAGCTGTTTTTTGTTTAGGTATAGGGGGAAGTATTCAAAATTCAATAGGTTGGGGAGGAAACCCTACTGTTTTGGCTTTTGCCTACTGTGCGTTTACTTTAGGAGTATTATTAAAGTTGGTGGATAGTAGAAATTTACGTTTATTGTATTTAGCACCACTTTATTTGGTATCTATTCCGTTAATACATGCAATTCCAGCTGTGGTATTTTTATATTTATTGGTGTTTGGTTTTGGGGTTTATGCGATACTTGAATTCGAAAATACAAAGTGGTTTTTATATAAATCTCCTATAGTAGTGCTTTTTTCTTTAGTTCTAATCTTTCCGTTTCTGTATAATTTTCATTACGAATCTTCAGAAAATTTAACACTTAGAATATTTAATTGGCAGCAAGAAATGACTCAATTTAAATACACAAACCATTTCATTAAAAACCTTTGGGTTACATTTGATAGACTTAAATATAGATTAACAGACGTTTGGGTTATTTTATCTGGAGTAGCTACTATTTATCTATTATATAAAAAGAAAATAAAATCAATATTACTGGTGCTCCTTTTTTTTATGTTTTTTTATCTTTTGTTTTTGAATTGTAACTATTGGGTATTACCTCTTTCAGAAATTTTATACCCAGAAAGAATTGCATTTTTTTCGGTAGTTTGTTTAGGAGTTTTGATTGCTATATCGTTACAGAACCTATTTGAAGATAAAATAAAAATATTTCCAAAATTTAAAATAACGGTGTTTTATGTGATGATATTAATAGGTGTATTTTTATCTTTGAATGGTTATTCTAGGAAATATATCAAAAATTTGAAAAATAATCCTATTAAATATACTATTAAAATAGAAGAAGCATTTTTTTGGATTAAAAATAATACAGAGGAAGAAGCTATTGTTAAGGGGAGTTACAACGATATTGGAATGTGGATTCCTGCATTATTATTGAAGCCTACGATTGGTTGTCATATGCATTTTATCCATGAAGAAACAGGTGTAACAAAGATGATGGAATCAATATCGAAACCTCGATATTATGTGGTTACTAATAGAGATAAAGAGTTGAATACTCCTATAATTTTCGAAACAATAGGCAAAAAAATAGTCTTTAAAAATAGTGAGATAGAAATTTTTCATTAAGAAAAGATGTTAGGGAAAATCATAAATTTATCCATTTACAATGATAGTATTAGTAAATTTGCCCTTATGAGTAGTCAGCGAGAATGGAAAAATTCCAACACTAAAATAGATAATTTTTTAATACATTAAAAATAATGTATATTAAAAAAGAGTTATACAGGGTAATATTTTTTTTCCTATCAAACATTTATCCTAAAATCTGAAAAATACTTACTTAAATTTGGGTTATAACAAGGGTCGTGGTCTATGTATTTTTTCCATTTTGCTTTGAATAGTGCAATTTCTTTTAAATGCCTTTCGTAAGATGCTTTTGTTTTACTAGGATGACCTCTTGATATAGATTCGTAATGATAAAGCACAACATGAGGTAGATAGATGTTTTCATATCCTTTATCCGCTAATTTTAAACAGAAATCAACATCATTAAACTCAATTGCTAAATTTTCATCAAAACCATTAACAAGATTAAATTTTTCTTTGGAAACCATAAGGCATGCAGCTGTTAATGCAGAATAATTGGTTGTAGTGCTTAAACACCCAAAATAACCAACATCATCTTTTTCAACTCCTGTAAATATATGATCGGCAACACCACCGATTCCGATTATTACTCCAGCATGTTGAATAGTATCATTATGATACAATAATTTTACGCCTATAGCACCTAAGTTTTTATGTTGAGCATATTCAACCATTGACGACATCCAATTTTCGTCAATTACTTCGGTATCATTGTTCAATAAAAGAATATAGTCTCCTTTAGAATTTTTCACTCCATTATTCATCAATCTAGAAAAATTAAAGTCTCCATTATCTGTTATATATTTAAATCTTAAAGGTTCTGAAGTAGTCCATTTTTCAACCATATCAAAAAATGCAAGTTCATCACTATTGTTATTGATTAATATAACCTCAAAATCAGGATAATTTGTTAGTTCAAATATTGATTTTAAACAAGTATTTGTAATTTCAACAAGATTTTTTGTTGGGATTATAACGCTTACTTTTTTTATTGTTTTTATGTTGTAATGTATCTGGTAAATGCCATATAGTTCATTATAAGGGGCTACCTCTCCCGTTAAACCTCTTCTATATAAGGCATCTTCAATTGCTTTCTTATTATTATCCATTAGATTTAATGGAGATACATTTGTTCTCTTATGATAAAGAATATCAGGTATGTGATAAATGTTTTTAGCTTTTTCACTAGCTTTTAAATACAAGTCATAGACTCCTTCTAATCCTATATAGAAATCATCAATATTATTAATTATTTTTTTAGAAATCAAAACAAAATTTCCTAAATAATTTTTATGTAAAAGTGTATTTTGACTCCAATCGGGTTTGAAGTATGGCGACTGACGTTTTCCTTTTAAGTCAATAGAATCTTCGTCAGTATATATAAAATCTATTTCCTTATTTCTGTTTAATTCTAAAACTGTTTTATATAGCGTATGAGGGGTTAATAAATCATTGTGAAATAATTGAGCTATAAAATCTCCACTAATATTCTTTTGAATCTCATTAAATGAAATAGAAAAATCTTGGTTTGAATCAATAATTATTTGTTTTATTCGGTTATCATCTTTAATGTATTCTTGAATCTTTAAATTTAACAAATTATTTACAGAATTGTTGCTATAAATACAAAGTTCCCAATTAGAATAGACTTGATTTTGAACCGAAAAAATAGTATCGAATATTTTTTCATCACCTATTAGTTTAAGGATTATACTAATTTTTGGTCGGTATAATAGTTTCTTTTCATTCAATCGATTAATTTTTGTTTCTTTTTTAGAGATTTTATTATTTCTAATCCATTTTTTGTAGTTGTTTGGATTAAATTTTATTCCTAAAGTTTTTCGTAAAATATATTGAATTGTTTTTAAAACTAAAGCATAGGTTTTTTTGATGCCTTTTTTTGAAGTAAAAAAAACAAATAACATTCTAAAACTTAAGTTCTCTTTTTCAGCGTATTTATCTGAAACACCCATCGCTGAAAATAGTTTCTGTTTTATTTTATTATTCATTTAGACTTATAATACTAATTAACTCAATTAATTATGATTTTTGTAATGATCTTTATAAAAATCATTTTTTAACTCTCCTTTTTCGTTAGTGAGCCACGAACTGGAGTTGTTTGCTGTTTTTATGTAGTGTTTTTGTTCTTCCGTGAGTTCTTTAGGATTTAAATACCAACCTCCGTGCCTTGCAGTGTAGGGTGTATTGGTTCTAATAGCACTTAAAAAACTAGCTTCGGTTCTTTTATAGTTAGGACGATATAGTGCAAAGGTAGTATCAATACTTGCGTCAAAGTGTTTCTTATGTTTTTTTAACCAAAATTGCTTTTCCCAATTAACAATGGTTGTTTTATTCGGATTGGAGTCAGGAATATCATCTAAATAAAGACTAAAACCAACTTTGGTAATTTCTTTTGTTTTAACCAACAGCTTCAAAAAAAGCCGCATAAAGTTTTTTGGAGCAGTGGTTAAAGGTAAAATATCGGCATCTGTAACCACATAAAACCCTTTTGAATACTTCTTGAAAATTAACTCATTCTCCCAAAAAACTAAATGGCCATAATTTTCTTTTAAACGATGAATGGTTATGTTTTTGTTTTGTTCAATTAAATTAAAATAATCTAATAATGGTTGATAATTAGAGTTGTTATCTACAATTACTATCGAAGTAAATCCTCTTTTTAATAAAAAATCAATTAGTTGTTGTAAATAAAATAGTTGATTAAAACTAATAATAATAATAGGTATTGAAAAAGGATTTAGCAATTGTTTTCTTATGGTAGGATTTAATAAATAGAACAAACCATTTTTTAAGCGCCAAGTGTAATATACTTGTCGCAATTTGAAATTATGCTTAATCTCACGAAGTTTTTGAATAATTTTACGCAACATTATTACACTTTTTTTATGTTGGTTAAAAAGCCAAAATAATTCAATATTTTTAAAAGCCTCGATTTTTTTAGTTCACTTACTAGATTTTCGAGTTGATTTAATCTGAGATATTCAGTAAAATTTTCTTCAAGTACTTTTTTTCTTTCTGCATTCGTAGTCTCAATATTTGTAGAACTGATACCATCCATATAGAATCTAGATAATACTGTATTTACTTTTTTTAAGCTACAATGATGTTTTATCACCGCAAGACTAAAAAATTTCCAATCAGCAACAATTTTTAAAGTTTCATCATATAATCCTATTTTATTAAATAATTTTTTTTTTATAAATGTTGTTGGATGACCAATAGTACCAGTTAGGAAGGTATTATAGTTTATTTCATCTGGAAATTGATGAATATTAGTTCTATCTTCAAAAATTTGTTGAATATCAAAGTAAATTAAATCTTCGGAATGAATATTTCGATAGTTTTTCTCTAAAACATCAGAGGAAAAAAACTCATCGCCACTATTTAAAAACAATAAATATTCACCATTTGCTTGTAAAACACCTTTGTTCATGGCATTGTAAACGCCATTGTCGGGCTCACTTATCCAATACGTAATTTTATGGCTGTATTGTTCTATTAATTCTTTGCTTCCGTCAGTGCTTCCGCCATCAATAACAATATATTCAAACTCTTGATACGTTTGGTTTACAACGCTTTTAATGGTGCGTTCCAACCCAACTTTATCGTTGTAGTTTATAGTTATTATGGATATTAGAGGATTAGTTGGCATCTTTCAACTGTTTTTCAATAAAATCATCGGTAGAAAAAAAATGTTTTTCTACTTCTTTCAACGCTTCTTCCGAAAAATCCCACCATTTAATGCGTTTAAGTTGTGCTATTTGTTCTTCATTGAATCTGTATTTTTTAATTTGTATGGGCGATCCAACAGCTATTGCATAAGGCGGAATGTTTTTGGAAACAACACTTCCTGCTCCAATTACAGCTCCATCTCCTATGGTTATCCCATCTAAAACGGTAACATTCATACCTATAAAAACATCATTTCCAATGGTTATGGGTTTAATTTCTTCAACCTTATCTACATTACTTAATGTAATTCCGTTTTGTTTTTTAGTTGAATAAAACATAGGATGCGTAGATATTCCATTGGTAGGGTGTAATCCCCAACCACAAAAAAAGTTAGGTCCTATGGAGCAAAATTTACCAATTGTTGTGTTGTTAATTGTAGCGTTTTGAGCTATGTATGTGTAATTACCTATGTTTGTATTTACTATTTTATAAGGAGAATATAACGCAGTGTTTTCTGCTTTGTTGGAACTGATAAAATAATTAGCGTTAAAAAACAAATTATAATTATCATTGTAATGAATAATTTTTTGAATTACAGCATCTTTCCCAAAAGCTATTGTTAGTGCTTTGGTAATAATTTTTCTAGTTATTTTTGAAAGTAGTGTTTTCATTTATTGAATACCAGCTTTAATTTTTCCAACAAAAACAATTCTATTTTCTTCAAGTTGCTCTTCAATGAGCTTGTCAAATTTAGCTTCAAATTTTTCTCTAAACCATTCAATAGTGTACCATGCTGGATTTGTTGGGTAGGTTTTATCTCCTGTAGCCCACAATCCCAAAGGCATAAATTCTATCATCACATAGTTATTCGAAAATTTTTCTAACCGTTCAAATATAGCATCTAACGAAAATTGCTGTGTTAAAACCAAATGATGGGTAACAGCTAAAGCAATGGCTATATCCGACTTTAATCGTTTAGTTGTACCTTCAATGTTTGGTGTAAACATAAAGTTTAGCAACAAAGGAGTAATTGTGTTATTTTGCTCATTTTTAAGCACAGCATAAGCTATTTCTATTGCATTTTCATCATAATCGGCTAAAATTATTTGTTTTAAGTTAAGTTTTTTTGAGATTAACATAGAAAAATAACCTTCATTTCCAGCTAAATCTATTGCAGAATTTACCCCTTCTAAATTTTGTATTATTTCTATTAAGCGTTTAAATCTATCGGAATAATTAATTTGTCCAACTTCATTATAATACTTATTATGATAACCTTGCCAAACACTTTCTGTATTCGGGTGAGGTAACTTCTCTATGGTTTGTTTAATTGTGGATAATGGAAAAATTGTGCTTAAATTAGCTTGATTTTGTTCGTATTTTATGATATGAACAGGTCGGCTTAGAATTTTTCGAGGAATAAAATTAATAGCACGTGTTAAAAACCATAAAAATGAATTTTTTTTATCGGTATTTAAAATGCTTTTGTTTCTAAGTTTGAATGTGTAAGGTATTTTTGTTACTTCTAAAAGTGCTAATAATCCAGCACTTTCTATTGATTGCATTGGAGCAGTTACCATTCTATGAAAATTGCTTTCGAGAAGTTTCCGAACGATATAGTGTTTATTTTCACTCCAAAATAACAGAGGTACAACAAATGAGCTTAAAAACTCAGCATAAGCAATCCATTCATTATTGTCTTTTTTAGGAGCAAAACTTCCTATATCAACAAAAATAGGTAATGTATTTTTAAACAATACATTTAAGGTGTGAGCATCTTTTAGTTCAAAGCCATATTTAGCTGCAATTTCGTTTATTTCTAATGTTTTTAGTGCAGCTTCTTTGAGCATACTAAACGACCATTCGTGCTGAAGTGACTCTAAAATTCGTTCGTGTTCAAGGATGAGTTCATCTCCATCAAATTCGGTTGATATATTGGTGTTTGGGATTAATTTTTTGCTGATAAGTTCATTAAAAAAATCTGACTGAATAAAAGATAAGCACTCATCTTTTTTACTGTTATTTATTTGCCTAAAAATTCTACCTTTAAAAGTAAAAACACGCCCAAAATCATCAACCATTGATTTTGAAGAAAAAGATTTAGTATTATTATTTATCATTGTTGCTGCCATTGATGTTTGTAAAACACTTTTGATAATTCTGGGTTTGGAATGCTTTTTCCTGTTAAATAGTAATCGTAATTTTCTACATCAAAATTCAAAACACCATCTATATAATCCATTAAATCATCATTGTCAAACAAAGCGATGTTTAATTTATAATTATCAGGTTTTATATTAATATGCTCATCTATACTGCAAATATAGGTTGTTGTTTGGCTTGGTGCTAAAGTTAAACTAGAATTTGTTGTTTGACTATCAAACCGTAAATATCCTTCATCATTCAAATTATAAACGCCAACAATAATTCGTACGTTACTAAAATTATTAGCTTCTAAATTTTGAACTTTTATAACAATTTCAATTTTCTCGCCTAATCTAAACGTGTTTTTTTCAACTTTATCTGAAAGAGAATTAATTTTTACGTCTATCATTCTAAAAGAACCGATACCTTTTCTATTAAAATTAGAAATATCAATCTCTTTGTTTGAATTAAGCATTTGATATTGGCGAAGCACATCATCAATATTACCCATCGTGTTTATTTTTCCATTTACCAACAAAATACCTTTTTTACACAAATTTTGAACCGCTGCCATATTATGACTAACAAATAATACGGTTCTGCCATTATCTCCACTCGAAATGTCTTTCATTTTTCCGATGGCTTTTTTCTGAAATTCGGCATCGCCAACTGCTAATACTTCATCAACAATTAAAATATCGGGTTCTAAGAAAGCCGCAACAGCAAAAGCCAATCGAACAGTCATTCCACTGCTGTAACGCTTTACGGGTGTATCGATGTAGCGTTCGCAACCCGAAAATTCGATAATCTCATCTAATTTGTTGGTAATCTCTTTTTTTGTCATTCCTAAAATGGCACCATTTAAAAAAACATTTTCTCTGCCTGTAAGTTCAGGATGAAAACCGGTGCCAACTTCCAATAGCGAAGCAATTCTCCCATCGGATTTTATGGTGCCTGTTGTTGGACTTGTTACTCTTGATAAAATTTTTAGTAAGGTTGATTTTCCTGCTCCGTTTTTACCAATAATTCCAATTACATCGCCTCGCATCACATCAAAACTAATGTCTTTTAACGACCAAACATAATCAGAATTGCCTTTTTTACTGCGTTCGTTGGTTTCCCCAACTTTTAAAAATGGATCTTCTTTTCCACGCACCAAATACCACCAACGGGTTAAATCATCGGCTATGGTGCCAGTACCAACTATTCCCAAACGATATTGTTTAGAAATGTCTTCAACTTTTAATATGATGTCGTTTTTTTGCATTAAATGGTGTCTATAAATCTTTTTTCGGTGCGGTTAAAAATTACTAAGCCTACTAAAAAGGTAATAATAGTTACTATTACGGTATAAATTATCCAATTTAGGGATATTTCGCCCGAATTAAGCAACATAAACCGTGATGTTTCTATGATGTGAGCCATTGGGTTAAATTCAACTATCCACGAAAGTGTGGGTAATTTTGCTTGTATTAAACTTAGCGGATAGGCTACCAATGAAAGGTACATTAGCAATTGAACGCCAAATTGCAATAAAAAAACTAAATCACGGTATTTTGTTACCATAGAGGAAATAATCATTCCTAATCCTAAGCTAAAAAATCCCATTGTGAGTACTAAAATTGGAAAAAACACAATGAGTTTATTAGGTAAAATTTCTACACCATTTGAAACGTAATAAATATAAAAAGCAACAAAAACAACAAGTTGGATACAAAATTTTATGAGGTTAGAAAGTACCACAGACAAAGGCAATATTAACCTTGGGAAATAAACTTTTCCAAAAATATGTTGGTTACTTTTAAATGTGTCGGAAGTAGCTAATAAACAATCTTTAAAGTAATTCCAAATCGTAATTCCAGCTAAATTATATAAAAAAGGAGGGATTCCATCGGTATCAATTTCGGCAACATTGTTAAAAATAATGGTAAAAATAACGGCTGTAAAAAGTGGTTGAATTAAATACCAAAGTGGACCTAAAATGGTCTGTTTATAAATGGTAACAATATCTCGTTTTATGAAAAGCACTAACAAATCACGGTAATTCCAAACTTCTTTTAAATTTAGCTCTACCAAATTACTTTTAGGCGAAATGGTAAATTTCCAGGTTTTGTTATCGTTCGTGTTGTCTTGCATTCGGTTTTTAGAACAATTATTCTATTTTTTATTCAAAGGTATTTTTGTTTATTATATTTTACAAATTAACACATTCTCACGATAATTCAGATAGCCATCGGAACGCAGATGACACGGATTTAGCAGGTTTTCGCTGATTTTTCATTTTCAAATCTTCAAATTTACACATCTTCATCTGAATTTCTAAAAATATCTAATACGGTATTAATAATAATAGCTAAATCGAACAGAAATGACCAATTTTTAATGTAAAAAAAATCCATTTTAACTCTGTTTTTTAATTTGTCAAAATCATCGGTTTCTCCTCTGTACCCTTTTGTTTGAGCTAAACCAGTAATTCCAGGTTTAATTTTGTGTCGAAACATAAAGGTTTCTAATTCGTTTGAAAACTCTTCGGTATGTTTGAGCATGTGTGGGCGAGGACCAACAACCGACATACTTCCAATCAGTACGTTGAAAAATTGAGGCAATTCATCTAAACTGGTATTTCGTAAAAACCGACCAACAGAGGTTATCCTGTTGTCTTGTTTGGTTGCTTGTTTGATGTCGGAAACGTCATTTACAAACATTGAACGAAGTTTGTAACACACAAAAGTTTTGTTTCCTCTCCCAGTTCTTTTTTGTTTGAAAAATACAGGCCCTTTGGAGTTTATTTTTATAACGATTGCTAAAATAGGAATTAACCAACTTAGTAATAAAATAATTACCAATAAAGAAAATATGACATCAAAAGCTCTTTTTATGATTTGATTTTGTGCATTATCCAACGGAGTAGAAACAACACTTAAAATGGGTATTAAATCAAAATGTTCAAGCTCTAAGGTTCTGAATAGTATGCTTTTGAAATCGGCAATTAAACGCATTTTAATAAAATTATCTTCAGCATAATTCATTATATCAACTAGGGTGTGATGGTCTATGGATGACATCGTATAGAAAATTTCATGAATTGTATTTTCGGTGCTGAATTTTTTTATTTCGCTGTGTAATTGTAATGTTTCATAGTGTTTTGGTTCGTAAATTTTTAGCACACGAAATCCTAACTCAGGATGGTTGTCGATATAGACTTTTAGTTGAATTGGATTGTCTTCATTGGCAACAATAATAATGTTTCGGTAGTTAAATCCTTTTTTTCTAAACCAACGCAAAAACAATACAAAAGCTATTTTCCATACAAACAAAGAAGTGGCTAAAATACTGTACATCAACACCAACAATTCTCTAGAATATCGGTTCGATTGTTCAAATACGTAAAAGGCAAATACTAATAAAATATGGAAAAACAAAACGGTATAAGTTACCCTAAGTACTTGGTGGAACTTTGTTGTTCGTTTTAATTTGTATGGTTTAATTATAGAGGTAACAAGAACCCATATTACATTTATATAAAATAACATGGACAAAAATGGAGGGTGAAATGCTCCAAATTTGATGTAGAAAGCAACAATATAGGCAATGTTAAGTAGTGTAACATCTCCAAAAATGTTTAAGAATTTTATATATCGAGAGTAGCGTGTCAAAATTTAGTTAGAGCATTAATTTTTTTAAAATTCATAGAGTCAAACAACAAAGATAGTAAAATTACTGAATAGAAAATTTCATAAAAAAAGCCCCGAAAATAAATTTTCGGGGCTTTTAAATTTATACCAAAAAGAAAATTATTTTCTTTCTTCTTTTTCTAAGTTAGCTTTTAAGTTAGACAATGCATCTAAATCACCAAGTGTGGTTTTTTCGATGTTATCGTTCACTTTTTTCACTGCACTTGCATTTGAAGTTGGTTTTGTTTTTGCTTTTGCTTTTGAAGCAGTTTTATTAGCAGTGGGTTTAGCTTCATCTTCACTTGCTTTAAACAATTGAGTGTGAGATAAAACAATTTTCTTAGCACCTTTGTTAAATTCTACAATTTTAAAAGCAGCTTTTTCATCTAAAGCTAAGAAAGAACCGTCTTCTTTTTCTGCATTTTTCTTAGTAACAATACCTTCAACACCATATTGCAAAGCAACAATGTATAAACCTTTTGGTGTAATTTCGGTAACTGTTCCTTCGTGTGTTGAACCTAATTCAAAAACCGTTTCGAAAACATCCCAAGGATTTTCTTCTAATTGTTTGTGTCCTAAGCTTAATCTTCGGTTATCTCTGTCAATTTCTAAAATTACCACTTCAATTTCATCACCTAATTTAGTGATTTCAGATGGGTGATTAATTTTTTTAGACCATGATAAATCAGAAATATGAATCAATCCATCAACACCAGATTCTAATTCAACAAAAACACCAAAATCAGATATGTTGGAAACTTTTCCTTTGTGTTTAGATTCTACACCATATTTAGATTCGATGTGTTCCCATGGGTCGCTAGAAAGTTGTTTAACACCTAACGACATTTTTCTTTCTTCTCTATCAAGAGTTAATACTTGAGCTTCAACTTCTTGACCAACTTTAAAGAATTCTTGAGCAGGTTTTAAGTGATTGCTCCAAGTAATTTCTGAAACGTGAACTAAACCTTCAACACCTGGAATTACTTCGATAAATGCACCGTAATCAGCAACAACAACTACTTTACCTTTCACAGTATCACCAACTGCTAATTTTGCATCTAGTTTATCCCATGGATGTTCATGTAATTGTTTAACGCCTAATGCAATTCGTTTTTTATCATCATCAAAATCTAAGATAACTACATTTATTTTTTGATCTAATTCTAAAATTTCATCAGGATGATTTATTCTTCCCCAAGATAGGTCAGTTATATGTATTAATCCATCAACACCGCCTAAATCAACAAAAACACCATAAGAAGTAATGTTTTTAACAACACCTTCTAATACTTGTCCTTTTTCTAATTTAGAGATGATTTGAACTTTTTGTTGTTCTAATTCAGCTTCAATTAACGCTTTGTGAGAAACAACAATGTTTTTAAATTCTTTGTTGATTTTCACTACTTTAAATTCCATTACTTTATCAACATAGATATCATAATCTCTAACTGGTTTAACATCAATTTGTGAGCCCGGTAAAAATGCTTCGATACCAAATACATCAACAATAAGTCCTCCTTTGGTTCTGCATTTTACATATCCTTTAACAATTTCTTGCGATTCTAATACTTCATTTACTCTATCCCAAGCTTTTAATGCTCTAGCTCTGCTGTGAGAAAGGATTAGTTGTCCGTTTTTATCTTCTTGATTTACAACAAAAACTTCTACTTTATCGCCTTCTTTTAAATCTGGGTCATATCTAAATTCAGAAATTGAAATTACTGCTTCAGATTTAAAACCTATATTAACAACTACATCTCTGTTTGTTTTAGCAACAATAACACCTTCTAAAATTTCTTCGTTTGCAATTGATTTAAGCGTTTCATCATATATTTCTTGCATAGAAGTTTTTTCTGCTGGAGTGTACGTTTCTTCGTATTTACCAATTCTATCCCAATCAAAATCAGCAAGAGGTTTAACTTCTGTTCTTACTTTTGAAATGGGTTTGTATTTTTCTTTTGCAGCTTCTTTCACACCTGAGGTGGAAACTGTTTTAGGAACTTCAACTACTGCTTCTTTTTCAACTTCAGCAACAACATCAACTTTTTCTTCAGTTGTAGTTTTTTTTGCTTTAGGAGCTTCTTCAGTTGTTTTTTTTGTAGTTTTTTTAGCAACTACTTTTTTTTCTTCTTTGCCTTCTTCGGCAGACTTTTCTTTGTCAGTCATTTTTTAATTTTTGTATCTCATCTTAAATCAGCATAAACGAGAGAGAGTTAGTTTAACTGTGTGCTGAAAAACAGTCGTTTTTTAAGGGTTGCAAAAGTAGGAATTATTTTGTAAATACCCAATGATTATGCGGAAAATAATTATTTTTTTAAACTGAATTTTTAACCTCTTGAGAGGAGAAGATGTTGTTCTAAGTTGCCATAGCAGCGAGAATACAACATCAGAGGTGTGTTATTTTTCTCTACAGTCATTCAGGAGGAAGTAGCGGCAATGATGGGGTCAAAAACAATTTAACCCAAGTTGCAGCTAATTAACCCGAACTTCCTTTATTTAAAGCATATTGGTAATTTTTAATTTCCAGTTTGTGTACTACGGATTTTTTTGTAAAAGGTTGTTTTTTTATTTTTAGGGTGGTG
>JAHYJH010000182.1 GCA_019429185.1 Vicingaceae bacterium | reverse complement strand
CAAGAATTAGCTATCGAAATTTGTGCGGTGTTAGCTTTTTCGGCTATTCAAAATAACGATAAAGTGGGTGTTATTTTCTTTTCAGATAAAATTGAAAAATTTATTCCACCAAAAAAAGGAAGAACTCACATTTTAATGATAATTAGAGATTTAATAGATTTTAAGCCAGAAAGCAAAGGAACAGATATAGAAATGGCGTTAAAATACTTTACCAACGTAATTAAAAGAAGAAGCACTGCGTTTATCATTTCCGATTTTATTAGCAATAATAATTTTGAAGATGCAATGAAAATTGCTAATAAAAAGCACGATATGATTGCTTTACGCTTGTTTGACAAAGCAGAAGAATTTTTGCCTGATTTAGGCTTGGTTCCGTTGCTCGATGCTGAAACAAACAAATTAGTATGGGTAAATACATCAAACAAAGAGGTACAAAAAAATTATAAAATTGAATACTTAAAACGAAAAGATAAACTAAAAAATACGTGGCAAAAATCGGGCGTTGATGCTACCGACATTGCTACACACGAAGATTATGTAAAACCATTGATGGCATTGTTTAGAAGAAGAGGGTAATTAGAGAATAGTAGTTAGGCATTAGTACCATTGTCAGTTCGAGAAAATCTATGGAGCTTTGGCAGAATTAAAATCCTCTGTGTTCTCCGTGCCTCTGTGGTTTTAAAAAATGTTGAATGTTGAATAAAGAAAAACGAGTAAAAAAAATTAGCGATAATCTGTCGGAGAAAAGAGAAAAAATTCGTGCATTAGTGGCGATAAAAAAAAATGAAAAAAATACTCTACATATTAATATTACTGTTTAGCACCACATTGCTAAATGCTCAAGGAGTGCGTGTTTCCGCAAAATTAGATACCAATCAGCTTTTAATTGGCGAACAAACATTTTTACGCATTTCGGTAGATTATGCTGCAGAAAGCGGAATTACAACTATTATTTTTCCAACATTTTACGATACCCTTAACCAACACATCGAAATTTTATCAAAATCAACTATTGATACGTTAATTCCCGATTCAACCGAACCCTTTTTATTGCAGCAAAAACAAGAGCTTTTACTCACCTCTTTCGATTCGGGTTATTATGTTATTCCGCCCTTTCAATTTTTAATAAATAATGATACGGTTGAAACCGAAGCAACATTACTCGAAGTTTATTCACTTCCTGTTGATACCACTGCTGCTATTTTTGACGTAAAACAACCCATTGACGAACCTTTTTCGTTTAAAGATTGGCTGAAAGAAAATTGGAAATGGATAGCGTTAGGAATTACTATAATCTTGTTAATCATATACTTAATAAAATACTTAAAAAACAGAAAACCAACAGAACAAGTTAAAGAAATTGTTCCCGACATTCCAAACTATATTATTGCATTAGAACGACTCGAAAAACTCCGGGAACAAAAGTTATGGCAAGCAGGAAAAGTAAAAATGTATCACTCCGAAATTTCTGAAATTTTAAGGGAGTATATCGAAAGTCGTTTTCAAATAAACGCAATGGAAGAAACCACCGATGAAATTATGTACGCCTTACGGTTGCAAAACATTCCTAACGATGTAAAAGAAAAATTACATCAAACCTTAAAATTAGCCGATTTAGTGAAATTTGCTAAAGAACAACCCCTTGCCAATGAAAACGATATGAGTTTAATTGTGAGTATAGAATTTATAAATCAAACTAAAATAACCGTTCAAAATACAACAAAAGATGCTTAATTTTTGGAATGAAATAGCGTTTGCAGCTCCTAAGTTTTTTTGGCTGTTTTTGTTGTTGCCACTAATGTTAGCTTGGTATATTTTTCGATTAAAAAAACAACAAGGAAATGTTAGAATATCCACACTATCAGGATTTTCAAGCACAGTTTTTCCTCATTTTAGGCATAGTTTGTTTGCCTTGCGGTTGTTGGCACTTTCAGCATTAATAGTAGCAATTGCTCGTCCGCAAACCTCACTCAGTTGGCAAGATGTAACCACCGAAGGGATAGATATTATTTTAAGTATGGATATTTCGGGCAGTATGTTGGCAGAAGATTTTAAACCCAATCGGTTGGAAGCCTCAAAAAAAATAGCAATGGAATTTATCCGCAACCGACCTTATGACAGAATGGGCTTGGTAATTTTTGCAGGAGAAAGTTTTACTCAATGTCCGCTTACATCAGATCACGATGTGTTGCTTAACCTTTTTGAAAGTGTGCAAAATGGAATTATAGAAGATGGAACTGCCATAGGAATGGGCTTAGCAACAGCCGTTAATCGTTTAAAAGACAGCGAAGCAAAAAGCAAAGTAGTAATTTTATTAACCGATGGGGTAAACAATGCAGGTTCTATCCCACCTTTAACAGCAGCCGAAATAGCCCGTGAATTTGGCATTAGAGTTTATTCCATAGGCATAGGAACAACCGGAACAGCACCAACGCCCTATCGAGACCAATTTGGACGAAAACAATACCAAGATGTGCCTGTTAGAATTGATGAAGAAACCATGAGTCAAATTTCTGAAATGGCTGATGGAAAATATTTTAGAGCAAAAAATAACAAAGAATTAGAAAAAATTTATGTAGAGATTGATAAAATGGAAAAATCAAAAATTAACGTAACCGATTATCGAAAAAAAGGCGAAAAATTCTTGCCATTTGCATTAATATCAGCCATTTTATTAGAAATAGAATTTTTATTAACCCGAACCATTTTTAAAAGCGTTGTTTAGATTTGAACATATCGAGTTTTTGTGGGCAATTGCATTTGTTGCTCCATTTTTGCTTTTAGTAGCGTTTTTCTATCATCAATGGAAAAAAAATAAACTAAAGGCTTTTGGCAATATTGCTATTGTTGAACGCTTAATGCCAACGGTATCTAAAACTTTACCTAAGGTTAAATTTAGCTTGTTTTTTCTTGCTTTCATTTCGCTAATGATAGGATTGGCAAATTTGCAGTTCGGAACTAAAATGGAAGAAGTGAAACGAGAAGGGATTGATTTAATGATAGCCTTAGATGTATCGAACAGTATGTTGGCTGAAGATTTATCGCCCAACCGTTTAGAACGAGCAAAACGTGCCATATATCAACTTATTGAAAAACTGCAAAACGACCGCTTAGGTATTATCATTTTTGCAGGCGATGCTTATGTGCAACTTCCCATTACAACCGATTATTCTTCGGCAAAATTGTTTTTAGAAAGCATAGGAACAGACATTGTTCCGGTGCAAGGAACAGCCATAGGAACAGCTATTGATTTAGCCTTAAAATCGTTCGATTATGAAAATGGAACAAGCAAAGCCATTGTGATTATTACCGATGGCGAAAACCATGAAGATGATGCGGAAGAAATGGCAACGCAAGCATTTGAAAGAGGCGTTATTGTGCATACGATAGGTATGGGTTCGGAAGCAGGTGCCCCACTTCCAATTTATAAAAACGGACGACAAGTTGGCTTTAGAACGGATAACAATAATACAACGATTATTTCAAAATTAAATGAAGTTATGTTGCAAGAAATTGCACAAGCTGGAAATGGAACTTATGTGCGAGCAACCAACGCAAATGCTGGTTTGGGTATTATTATGAATGAAATTAATAAAATGGAAAAAAAAGAATTTGGAAGCAAAGTGTTTAAAGATTATGACGACCGTTTTCAAATTTTTCTGTTGATAAGTTTGGCGTTGCTTGTGTTGGAGTTTTTTATATCGAAAAGAAAAAGTACTAAATTGGATAAGATTAAGCTTTTTGAATAGGGATAAAAAAAATAATGTAAGAATTTGGAAATTTGGAACTAAGGTGTTAGGCGTTAGTAGTTAGGTGATAGTAAATCCTTAATGTTACTTAAGGGGACTTCTATTAATTAAATTACCGTTAATAACAACTTTCAAAATGTTAATAACAATTTGACAATCAGGATAATATATTAAATTGCAATATGTATTTTTGTCAAAAAAATAAAGATGAA
>JAHYJH010000181.1 GCA_019429185.1 Vicingaceae bacterium | reverse complement strand
AAACTTTTTTCTTTAAAATTAAAGAAAACCTTGCATTTACCCCAGTTTAATACCCTCAAGTTATTAACATAATTAACTGAATAAGTGTTAATTAAGTAATTAAAATGACTTTCTCAGCAAACCCTAAGTATGATTGTTTTTCTCATATTCTATTTATTTAGATTAAATTAATTTTAATTGAAAGCTAAATTACGATAAGCAATTATCGAAATTTACTTATTTAACAACATTTTAGAACAGATTATTGGTTTCCTAATTTATCAAAAGAACCTTGAGCAACTTTGGTGGGTTATTATTTATCTGTTATCAGGTAGGTATCAATTTACCATTCACCATTCACCATTCACGATATTCAAACCTTACAACGCTGCAAGCTTGTCTAAATCCATGTTTTTAGCGATGTTTTTTACATTATCGCAGTTTTCTTGTTTATCTGCTTCAATGGTGAGCATAAACCGATTAGAAATGCCTATAACAATAGAAGCTTTACCGGTTTTCTTTTTATATGTTTCCCAACCTGAAATTTTTTCACTCATGGTATAACTTTGAGCCAATTCATCCTTGGTATCAATTTTTAAACCGCTGGTCCACATTGCTGTAGCCATGCTGTACATAGATAAAGCGGCATTGTAGTCTAATAGAGAAACTTTAATTCTTTCGCCTACTTCATTTTTAAACGTGATGTCGGCATTAGAGTAGGAGGTTCCTTGCATTTCAACCGTACCACCATCAGGTTCTCCGGCAATATAGCCATCAATTTCAGTAGGTAAAAATTTGATTAATTCCTCGTAGTGCATGGCATTGGCATCTTTACGCTCTTCCATGTTTTTTTCCATATTTTCGGCTTGCTCTTGCATATTTTTGGCCATTTTCATCATAGCACCAAGAGGGTTTTTTTCTACATCAATGTTATCATCTTGACTTTTTTCTTCTCCTCCACAAGCAACTAAAATTGTTGATAAAGTAATGATAATGAATTTGTTGAATTTTTTCATAGCTAATGTTTTTAGTATTTAGACTTCAAATTTACAATAATTTCGTTAAAAAATTGAGTAAGTGGTTTTTCAGCCATCATTTTCATGAAAGGATTGATGTTGGCTTCAAAAACGTAAGAAACACCTGTTTCGTTATCGGTTATTTTTTCTAAATAAAAATTTAGTGTGAATTTGAACGGTGTTTTTCCGTGAGAATCTATACAAATGATAGTGTTAGGTGTAGATGCAACTATTTTTAACCCAACTTCGGCAAGTCCTTTTATTTTAAAAGTACACGACTCTTTTGAGGCACTCCAGTTGTCTATTTTGTCTTTTGGAAATAAATTTATATAGTTGGTTAAATCAGAAAGCAATTCAAATAATTTCTTGTCGCTAGTAGTTATTTTTTCTGCTGGAGGTGAAATTTTCATAGATAATAGATAGTTAAAAATGTATTTGGTGGGAAATGTTAGTAAAATATGGTCAATGGTCAATGGTCAATGGTCAATGGTCAATGGTCAATGGGCAATGGGCAATGGTCAATGGTCAATGGTCAATGGGCAATGGGCAATGGGCAATGGGCAATGGTCAATCGTAAATAGTCAATCGTAAATTGTAAATCAAAAATCGTAAATCGTAATTTGTTAAGGTTTCCATTCGGAAGGGTTTTCTCTCCATTTATTTAGTGAATTAACTTCCTTTTCTGTAATAAAATTGGTGGCTACTGCTGTGTTAATAAGTGTGTTATAATCGCTTAGTGTGATTAATTTACATTTTGAAGTTTTAAAATTTTGAATTGCAGTATCAAAACCATAAGAAAATATAGCCAACATACCGAGTACGTTGCAACCAGATTTTCTCAATTCTTCAACGGCTTTTAAGCTACTTCCGCCTGTAGAAACTAAATCTTCAATAACAACAATTTGTTGTCCTGGTTTTAAATCTCCTTCAATAAGGTTTTCTAATCCATGTCCTTTTGCTACAGAACGTACATAGGCAAACGGCAAACCTAATGCTTCGGCTACTAAAGCACCATGAGCTATACCTCCAGTTGCTACGCCAACAATAACTTCGGCAGTTGGATAATGTTCTTTTATTGCATCAACAAATTGCTGACGAATGTAGGTTCTTACTGGCGGATAAGACAATGCTTTTCTGTTGTCACAATAGATTGGTGATTTCCAACCCGATGCCCAAATAAAAGGATTTGCAGATTGTAATTTAATAGCTTTAATTTGCAATAATAATTCTGCAACTTTGTGAGCGGATTCTTTATTAAATATCATGATGCAAATGTATAAAGTTTTTATTAACGAAAAGGTTATTTTTTTTACAAAAAACAGCAATATATTGAAGCAATTAAATAGTGCTTTTGTAATTCATTTTTATGATGACTCAATAGTTCCTATGGTGCTTGATTATTTGAATGTTGATAACAAAATAATGCACGTAGTTTTTTTAACACCAACTCCTAAAGAAGATTTTGAGAAATTTACAACTCATTTTGATTTAATTGTTGCTGCAGGTGGAAAAGTAACCAATAATGAAGGAAAAACACTTTTTATTTTCAGACTTGGGAAGTGGGATTTGCCTAAAGGAAAAGTTGAAAAGAAAGAAAGTGTTGAACAAGCTGCAATCAGAGAAGTAGAGGAGGAGTGTGGTATTTCTCATCTCACTATTTCAAATCATATTAAAGACACTTATCACATTTATGAATTAAATGATAAATTGGTGCTGAAACAATCGATTTGGTATGAAATGAAAACAACAGATTCTGCTAAATTAGTTCCTCAAACTGAAGAAAATATTACTGATGCTCAATGGATGACAACGAAGGAAATAGAAAATATAGTTTTAAAAAATACCTATCCGTCTATAAAAGAAGTGTTAGGGTCTGTAATGAAATAAAGTGTACAGAATAGGCGAAGTTATTTTTGATGATAGACCACCACCTACTCACAAACGTTTTTGTATGAATTCCATTGTGTTGGAATTTGTTCCTGATGAGTAATTGTGAAAAAATAAGAAAAGAGAAAAAATCTCTTTTCTTATCTCAAAGAATTATAAAAAAGCAAATCTATAAGCCAGGTTCTGTACCTTTAACCAATACATTGGTCGAGGTTTCTATCATTTATCTAGGGATTTAAACAACAAAAAAGGGATAGCATTTTGCTATCCCTTCCAATTTACAACTCACTTTTTTATTTTTCATCAATGCTGAGAATTTCAACAAGTTCCTCATCTTCTATTTGTATAGCAAAATCCAATGGAGACATACCATTTTTATTATTATCATAAGGATCCCCCCCAACTTCGATTAAGAATTTTACAAATTCATACGATCCTCTAGCATTAAAAGTAGCTGTCCACAAAGGTGAATTGCCATAATTATCCTTTATATTAGGATTAGCACCTTTAGCAACAAGTTTTTTTCCCAAATCAATATCCTTAATCTGAGCTACAAAATGCATAGAGGTTTGTCCATCACTATTTTTATTATTAACATCTATTTCAAAATCCAATATCATATTTGCTATTTCATATTGATTAAAAGATAAAGCATATTGTAATGTATTATTATCGTCATCATTTAACACATTTACATTACTGGTTGATTCTAACCATTTTATACATTCTTCTTTATTTCCTTTAAATATTAAATTAAATATTTCCATATTAATCAAATTTTCTACCCCCCTCTATCCTTAGTCTGAAGCCAAGCTTGTGTGTCTGCGACTAAGGATTTCATAACAATTCAATTTTAATTAAACCTTGTTCTCCGCAATAATCTTTAGTTATAAAATGTAGTGCTTGTTGATTTCGTATTCTATAGCCTCTTTCTGACATTTTTCAAAAGTAAGCATTGTTTTAGTTTCGGAACTCCTTAGATGATGGTAGTTTGTGTTTTTATTATCTTATAGAGATATTTAATATAGTCATATACAATGCTGTTACTAGTCTGAATAGAAAAGCAATCCATAAAAAAACTTCAAAAGTAAG
>JAHYJH010000180.1 GCA_019429185.1 Vicingaceae bacterium | reverse complement strand
TCTTTTGCTCGCTAATTGCGTTGAAAATACTCGCCATAGCGTTGCTATGTCTGTGTTTTTCGTCTTATTAGCAAACAAAATAACTTCGCCTATTCTGTACACTTTATTTCATTACAGACCCTTAGTATTTTAGTTACCGAAAAAAAAAGAACAGGGAAAATAAATACCACTGAATAATTGACTGATAAATAATATTTCATTCTAAACTTAACAGATTTTTGAAAATTTTATTTTGTTTGCCAAGATAAAGTAATAGCAGTGCCTTTTTTTGGTTTAGTTTTTAAATCAAAACTAGCTCCAATCTTTTCGGCTCTGTTTTTCATATTTTTTAGCCCATTTCCTGCTTCAATTTTTGTTTCGTCAAAACCAATGCCATCATCTTTAATTTCGATTTTACCGCTATTAATGTTAGTTTCGATGTTTACAAAAAAGTTTTTTGCTAGGGAATACTTCAACACATTATTAACCGATTCTTGTATAATTTTCAATAACTCTATTTTTTTAGAATTATCTAATTCATGGTTCACGTTATAAACAAAATAGGTTTCAATCTCGCCAGCATCTTTGAGGTGTTTAAATAATAACTCTAAATTTGTTTTTAAATCAACTTCTTTCTTTTTTGAAATTTCATGAGAAACACTTCTTACTTCGGTGGTTGCTTCGATTAAAAATTCAAGTGATCTTCCAAAAATTTTTTGAGTATCATAATCTAATTTTTCAATTTCATCTTTAATCACTTTAAATCCCATTTGTGAAGCAATTAATAATTGTTGAATGGAATCATGTAACTCACTCGAAATTCGTTCTTGCTCTTCAATTACAGCACGTGAAAGAATTTTTTTACGTTTAATTATTTTCGATTTTACTATTTCTAGTAATTCCAACGGGTTAAAAGGTTTGGTAATGTAATCATCTGCACCCAACTCCATTCCTTTTCTTATATCTAAACTTGTTGCTCTAGCTGTTAAAAATATAAATGGAGGTACAATTTCTTGTTCCATACAATCATTTAAACTTTGTAATAACTCAAAACCACTCATTTCTGGCATATTTACATCACAAATGACTAAATCTGGTTTTTCTTTTAAAACAGCTATAAGTCCAGCATTGCCATTAGCTGCAACAATTACTTTATACTCTTTTAGTTCTAAAATATCTTGTAATGATTCTCTTATGGCTTTATCATCTTCAATAATAAGCACTTTGTCTTTTTGGTGTATCGTTGAGTTATCCATGAGTTTTATTGTTAGTTAAACCAGTTTCTATTAATATTAGGAATATTTATAATCGAATACCAACAACGGTTACATCATCAGTTTGTTCAGTCTCTTGTTTCCAATTTTCAAACTCATTTTGTAACAGTTGTTTTTGTTCCACCATATCATTGGTTTGAAAAGATAAAATTAAATTTTTTAAATTTTTTGTTTTATATTTTTTATCATTGCTCCCACCAAATTGATCTACAAAACCATCAGAGGTTAAATATATCATATCGCCATTTTGATAACTAAAAATCCGTTCTTGAGTTTCAAAATCTGAACCAATGCCTCCAATCGAAGAATTACTTCCTTTTATCTCATACAATTGTTGTTTCTCCGTATTTTCATAAGTTCTTATGTTCTCTTCATGCACATTTATTGGATTAAATTTTTTTGCATTGATATAAATTGGACGTTTGGCTCCTGCATATTGTAACACACCCCCTTCCCCCTCTCGAGAGGGGAGTATAGCACACAACGAAACATCCATTCCATCGCCAATATAATTTTTATGGTGAGCCGACATAAATTCAACAAGTAAACTATTCACTTTTTCTAATATTTCGGCAGGATTTCTTAACGTATTGATCAACCGTTGTATTTAACAAATTATAACAAATCATAGAAATTAATGCTGCTGGTATTCCGTGTCCTGTACAATCGGCTACGGCAACTAATTTAATTTCATCAACATTTCTAATCCAGTAAAAATCACCTGAAACAGTGTCTTTTGGTAAATAAAAAATAAAATGTTCAGGAAAAAGCCTTATCATTTCAACATCACTAGGAAGAATAACTTTCTGAACCATTTTTGCACGCTCTAAGCTATCAAAAAAGTCTTTTGCTTTTCCCTTTACTTTTTCTTTGAAGTCGTTTAATGCTTTTTTTGTGTTTTTATTTTTATCAATATTATTGGTTCTTTTTCTTATCTCAACTTTATCTAGTTGGTAAGCAACAATTTGGAGAAGTTCTTTAATATCAAATGGTTTGGCCAGGTAATCGTCAGCACCGAGATTCATTCCTTTTCTAAAATCTTGCATGGTTGACAATGCACTTATAAATACAAATGGTATATAATAAAGTTCTGGATTTAATCGAAAAGCTTCAACTGTTTGCCAACCATCTAGTTCAGGCATCATCACATCACAAAGTACCAAATCGGGTTTCATTTCTATGGCTTTGGTAATTCCATTTATGCCATTAAAAGCACATTCTACATTGTAACCATTTAAAACCAAAATCTCAGCTAATGTATCTCTAATGTTTTTTTCGTCTTCTATTACCAGTATTTTTCCCATGTTAGATAAAATTAAATCCAACATAAAACTACTCCTGATTAGTTAAAGAAAATAGTATGAGTTTCCCAACAAGGGCTTTTGGTTTCCAGATATGGATTTAGCCATTATGCTTTGGTAAAAAATTTTGTCAATTCGAGTGACAGAGCTTTTGCGTAGCGTATCAAGAAGTTGACGAATTATCTACAATAGTAGAAATTTAAAAGGCTTTGTAGCCGATTACTATTATAATAACATTATAAAAATCTACAATAGTAGAAATTTAAAAGGCTTTGTAGCCCTAGAAACATTGGTTGGGCGTGGATATCTACAATAGTAGAAATTTAAAAGGCTTTGTAGCCTTCAATTTTCTAAAGTTGTAATGGGATCTACAATAGTAGAAATTTAAAAGGCTTTGTAGCCACGGTTACGTGAAAGTATGCCGTTCTATCTACAATAGTAGAAATTTAAAAGGCTTTGTAGCCAAATTAATTTAGCATCTAACTCTTTTTTATCTACAATAGTAGAAATTTAAAAGGCTTTGTAGCCTGGGAAAGAAATATTTATAATTTTAAAATCTACAATAGTAGAAATTTAAAAGGCTTTGTAGCCAAAATTCAAATTGAAACAATTATTGATATCTACAATAGTAGAAATTTAAAAGGCTTTGTAGCCCTAAAACTAAAACACTTTTAAAAATGATATCTACAATAGTAGAAATTTAAAAGGCTTTGTAGCCTGCTTACAAAGAAATGAGAAAGTTCCATCTACAATAGTAGAAATTTAAAAGGCTTTGTAGCCAGTTATCAGGATAAACAGAAACTCTTCATCTACAATAGTAGAAATTTAAAAGGCTTTGTAGCCTACTTATTTTTTATTTGTTTATCATTATCTACAATAGTAGAAATTTAAAAGGCTTTGTAGCCATTGCATAACTCATTTCCAAACCATTCATCTACAATAGTAGAAATTTAAAAGGCTTTGTAGCCCCAGCTGAATATCTAATGTGGTTGTACATCTACAATAGTAGAAATTTAAAAGGCTTTGTAGCCAAACGCAAAGTCGCTTCATGTCTATATATCTACAATAGTAGAAATTTAAAAGGCTTTGTAGCCGTCTGCGAATAGACTGGTGCAACCCACATCTACAATAGTAGAAATTTAAAAGGCTTTGTAGCCAGCCATAAAGTTAGTAGTGATATTCCATCTACAATAGTAGAAATTTAAAAGGCTTTGTAGCGTTGGTAATTGCCTGAATGTATCTCCTGAATCTACAATAGTAGAAATTTAAAAGGCTTTGTAGCCGCCAATTAGCAATAATATTGATATACACAAATCAAATAGCTTTTCGGGAAAACTTCTTTTTTAGCACAACAAAATGTTATTAACATATTGATTGTCAATAACTTATTTTTATTTTTGTAATTAATTTGTTAATTTTACTTACTTTTA
>JAHYJH010000028.1 GCA_019429185.1 Vicingaceae bacterium | reverse complement strand
CGGTGGATAGTTTGGAAAAACAAATAGCTGATTTTATCTGTTACTACAACAATATCTTAAGCAAGCCTATTAATTGGGCTTTTAACACTGTTAAATACCGACAGAAACTTGCAAGTTAATGCACTAGGTTTTCTTTTGTTGTTGCATCTTTTATAGTGCCACTAATAATTAGTTGTGCTTTAACTGTTTGGGTAAGGCAAATTAGTAGTACTATTATTTTTGCTTTTGTTTTCAATTAGTTAGAATGTTATACCAATTTAATTATTAAATACCGCCAATGTAATTCTCTTGGCGAAAGGTAACATTATTTTTTGATTTGAAATGTCGGGTAGCTAACGAAATTACCGACCTGAGTTTTTCATCATTTTAGCATTACATTTTTATAATGGATAATTTTTTCCATTGCACATATCCATAAATGGCTATAAATGAATATGAAAACATTAATAAGGCATAAATTTCTAATCCTCTGCTAAAATAAAGGTAGGTACTTACTAAATCAATAATGATCCAATACAGCCAGTTTTCTATCCATTTTTTTGCAGTAAGGTAAGTAGCAATAAAACTAAAAATGGTTGTAAAGGAGTCTATTAATGGCTTTTGGGCTGCATCAAAAAAGTAAGAAATAATAAAATAGAGACTAATAGAAAGGAGTGAACCTATTGCTAAAATGAAAATATGTTTTTGAAAAGTATGTTGATAAACTTGGTTGTGTTTTTTTTGATTTTTCCAATTCATCCAGCCATAAAATCCAGCCATAACATAGAAAAAATATAAAACAACTTCGGCATATAATTTAGCATAGAACAAAAATAAAACAATGCTAAGAGCGGAGCCTAATATTCCAAAAATCCAACACCAATTGTTATTTTTTGCAGCAAGAAAAACATAAAAAACACCAAAAATTACGGCAATAATTTCAAGTAATAATGCTATATGGTTAGATATCCAATGCACCATTCAGCACTTTTACTACAAAAATCATTTTGCCATATTTTTCAAAAGATGTTTTTATTTCTTTTTGTAAGATAGGCATCACAACATCAAAATCACCAACAATATGTGTGCTTGTGGCATTGGTTTTAACTTTTATGTTTTTGTTGAGGTTTAATCGGTCAATAAAATCTTTTATTGGTGGAATATAATCAGCATTTAGTGGGTAGTTGCTTATTTCGATGGTTGTTTTCATTGTGAAGAATTTTCGGAATAGAAGTAAAAAATCCCACTCTTTAGGGAATGGGATTTAGATTATTATTTAGGCTAATTGTTTGGATGTTATCTCATCCATAATCGCATTAAAAGTTTCGCTTGGACGCATTTCTTTGGTAGTTTTTTCAACAGATGGAAAATAATATCCTCCAATATCCAACGGATGTCCTTGCACACTATTCAATTCTTTAACTATGGTGGCTTCACTTGAAATTAAATCTTGAGCTATGGAAGAGAATTTGGTTTTTAACTCCATATCTGTTGATTGTTTTGCCAGTGCTTCAGCCCAATACATAGCTAAATAGAAATGACTTCCTCGCACATCTAATTCACCAACTTTTCTGGAAGGTGATTTGTCGTTTTCTAAAAATTTGCCAGTTGCTTCATCTAATGTATCGGCTAAAATTTTTGCTTTTGGATTATTGTTTACTTCGCTTAAATGTTCTAAGGAAACAGCTAAAGCAAAAAACTCACCTAAGGAATCCCATCGTAAGTGTCCTTCGGTTAAAAATTGCTCCACATGTTTTGGAGCAGAACCTCCAGCACCTGTTTCAAACAAACCACCACCACTCATTAGGGGAACTATGGAAAGCATTTTGGCACTTGTGCCTACTTCTAAAATTGGAAATAAATCGGTTAAATAATCACGTAAAACATTACCTGTAACAGAAATGGTATCTTTTCCTGCTCTAATGCGTTCTAAGGTGAATTTCATAGCATCAACCAACGACATGATGTGTATTTCTAGTCCTTCTGTGTTGTGATTTTGCAAGTATTTTTTTACTTTTTCTATAATTTTTGTATCGTGGGCTCTTTTAGGGTCTAACCAAAAAACCGCTGGTGTTTGTGATGCTCTAGCTCTGGTAACAGCCAATTTCACCCAGTCTTGAACTGGAGCATCTTTGGTTTGGCAAAGTCTAAAAATATCGCCTTGTTGAACTTTTTGTTCTAACAATCTTTTATCGTTTTCATCAACCACAACAATGGTTCCTTCTGCTTGAGCAATAAAAGTTTTATCGTGCGAGCCATATTCTTCGGCTGCTTGAGCCATTAAACCCACATTTGGCACACTTCCCATTGTGGTTGGATTGAAAGCACCATTTTTTTTGCAGTCGTCAATAACAACTTGATAAAACTCAGCATAACTTGTATCTGGAATAATAAATTTAGTATCTTTTGCTTTTCCATCTGGTCCCCACATTTGCCCTGAGTTTCTGATGTAAGCAGGCATAGAAGCATCAATAATTACATCATTAGGCATGTGTAGGTTGGTTATTCCTTTGGCAGAATCGACCATTGCAATTTCAGGTCGTTTAGCATAGCATACGTTGATGTCGTTTTCTATCGCTTGTCGTTCGGCTAATGGCAAATTACTAATTTTAGCATATAAATCAGCTAAACCACTTACTGAATTTACACCTAGTTTTTCAAAAGTAGTGGCATATTTTTCAAAAACATCATTAAAAAACACCGAAACAAAATGCCCAAAAATAACGGGATCAGACACTTTCATCATGGTTGCTTTTAAATGTGTTGAAAATAGCACATTTTTATTTTTTGCATCTTCAATTTGTGCAGCAATAAAAGTACGCAAGGCGGTTGCTTCCATACAAGAGGAGTCAATTAATTCTAAAGGAAGTAAGGGAAGTGATTCTTTTAAAACAGTTGTTGTTCCATCATTTCCAATAAATTTAATTTTTGCATTGGTAGCTTTTGAAATTTCTATAGATTGTTCGCTGTGGTAAAAATCGCCTGTTTCCATGTGGCTAACGTGCGATTTTGAATCAGCACTCCAAACACCCATACTATGAGGATGTTTTCTTGCATAATTTTTCACTGCTTTTGGAGCTCTTCTGTCTGAATTTCCTTCACGCAAAACTGGGTTTACTGCACTTCCTTTAATTTTATCGTATTTTTCTTTTGCTGTTGTTTCTTTCTCGTTGGTGGGGTTTTCTTTGTAATCAGGAATAGCATATCCTTTAGCTTGTAATTCCTTAATTGCTTCTTTTAATTGAGGAATGGAAGCACTGATATTGGGTAATTTTATGATGTTTGCTTCTGGCGAAAGAGCTAATTTTCCTAAATATCCCAAATCGTCAGAAACACGCTGGTTTTCTTTTAGCGATTCAGAGAATGTAGCTAAAATTCGTGCTGCCAATGAAATATTTTTAGATTCAACTTCAACATTGGCGGTATTTGCAAATGCTTTTACTATAGGTAAAAATGAATAAGTTGCCAACGCAGGGGCTTCGTCTGTTTTGGTGTAAATGATTTTAGATTTTTGTGTCATGGTACTGTTTGGTTTTATGAAAAAAAATTGATTCGAATTGGACTGCGAATTTACTTATTTTAAATGCTATTTTCAAAGGCTAAAGGAATAAATGTTTTGGTTAGTTACTTTAGAAAAGTTAAGAAAAATAATTTTATTTATTTTCTTGCTTATTCAAATAAAAATATCATATCTTTGCCGTCCTTAAAATTTAAAGCCTAAAGAGATGTCTAAAATTTGTCAAATAACAGGAAAGAGTGTAATTACAGGTAATAATGTTTCTCACTCTAAAAGAAGAACAAAAAGAAAATTTTTACCAAACTTGTTTGTTAAAAAATTCTATTTAGCCGAACAAGATATGTGGATTACCTTAAAAGTATCTGCTGCAGGCATCAGAACAATAGATAAAATTGGTTTAGAAGCTTCCTTAAAAAAAGCGTACGACAAAGGATTTATTTAAGATTTTTTTTCATAATGGTTTAGTTTATAAAAAACGCTGTTACTTTTGTAGCAGCGTTTTTTTTTATATTGTAACACTTAATTTCTATAGTCAATGAAACTTCCTTTTTTCTTTTTTTTTCTTTTTTTAGTGTTAAACAGCTTTTCGCAAGAAGAAAAACCAATACTACTTAAAGAAATACCACAGCAATTTGAATATGATGATGATTTGCTTCCTGCTGCATTTTTTGCTAAAAACCGTCAAGCAGTTCGAGATAGAATGCCTGCCAATTCGGTGGCTGTTTTTTTTGCTAATCCTGTTCGCAATCGTTCTAATGATGTAGATTTTGAATACCATCAAGATCCAAATTTTTATTACTTAACAGGATTGAGAGAACCCAATGCAGTGCTTGTTATTTATAAAGATCAACAACATTTTGGAGATGAAACTTCAACCAAAGAGATTTTGTTTTTGCAAAAAAGAAATCCCAAAAATGAACAATGGACAGGAAAAAGACTTGGCGTTGATGGAGCATTAACTTACCTTCAAATGGAAACAGCTATTAAAAGTCAGAACTTTGCAGCTTTTGAAGCTGAATTTAATACGTTTGACAATATTTATGTATTTAAAATTCCCGAAGATGTTGCCCCATCTAAAGAAAAAGATGAATTATACACCCTCATTAAAAACTTTAACCTCAAAACGGAAAGTGCATCAACAAAAATAAACAACGTATTGCTTGGTTCAATATTGGCGGAACTAAGGCAAACAAAAAGCAAAGAAGAAATTACCTTATTACGAAAAGCAATAGACATAACCTGCGAGGCTCAAATTGAACTGATGAAAAGCCTAAAACCGGGCATGAAAGAATATGAATCGGAAGCCATTGTGGAATATTTTTTCAAAAAAAATGGAGCAGAATATCCAGGGTTTCCTTCCATTTTAGGAAGTGGTGAAAACTCGTGTGTGCTGCATTACACAACCAACAGAAAAATATTGGGTGATAATGATTTGTTGGTTAGCGATATTGGTGCCGAATATCATGGTTACACAGCGGATGTAACCCGAACTATACCTGCAAAAGGTACTTTTTCTAAAGAGCAAAAAATAATTTACAACATTGTATTAGAAGCACAGCAAGCAGGAATTGATGCCTGTCTGAAAGGAAATAAATTTTGGGACCCACATCAAGCAGCAACCGAAATTATTTCGAATCGGTTACTAGAATTAGGCATCATAGATAAAAAATTTAATGTACGCAACTATTTTATGCACGGCACTTCGCATTACTTAGGATTAGACGTGCATGATGTAGGTTTATACGGACCGCTTATGCCTGGACAAGTAATTACGGTTGAACCAGGTATTTATATTCCTGAAGGATCGGATTGCGACCCAAAATGGTGGAACATTGGGGTTAGAATTGAAGATGATATTTTAATTACCAATGGAAAACCAGAAGTGTTGTCGGCAAAAGCTCCTCGAAAAATTGAAGAAATTGAAGCGTTGATGAAGGAAAAAGGTACACTTGAATAATACTTTTCGTTACTACTCAGCCGCTTATTTTTTTCTCTTTGCCACTGATTACGCAGATTCACACAGATTTTTTTTCACAGATTTTTCAAAGAAAAATCAAATCTGTGTATGTAATCTATGTAATCAGTGGCATTTTTTGTTTTTTATTGTCTTTAGACAAGTAATTTAGCGGCTGAGTAGTAACTACTTTTCTATTCCAACACTATTTTTCCATCACTTGTGCTTTGTCTGAACTTATTTTAATTAGAGTTTGTCCATAATGTCCGATTTATTCAAAGTATCTATTGTTTTTGAAAGTTTTGACCTTTACTATCTGTTACAGTAAGCAATAGTGCTAAATTTGAAGTTCAATGCTAAAAAAACCTGCCTGAGTGTAACTGCTAACCGTTAAAACAAATAACTTAAGCTAATGCCGTAGGTTGTTCCTTGCTTGTAGGAATTAAAAATATATTCTTGCCCTTTAAACTCTTGTGTTTGTTTAATTATAGGGTTTAAAATATTATTAACACTAAATCGGGCTTTAAAGTTTTTACCTAAATTTTTAGAAACAGTTGCATTTAAAGCGTGAACAGGTTGAGCTTTAACATTGGGAGTTGCATCAACAACCACTAACGTAATTTTTTCTCCAGCAACATTATAGTTCAAATTAATTGACAAACCTAATGAATCGTTATTATAGCCAATAAAAGCATTTACAATGTATGGTGATTGCCCAAACATTTCTCTTGAGCTACTTGCTGTTGGGTCTTGAGCTCTAATTAATTCTAATTGTTGATCGTCAATATCAACTTGTGATTTAATAACTGAAAAATTTCCTCCAATACTAAATTGATGTTTATCCGTAGAAATAAAAGGCAACAATTTTTTTACTTCAATTTCAGCTCCATAAAGTGTTCCATTGCCCACATTTCTCCATGTTAATTCATCGTTTTGAGCTTGTGTATTAAATACAAATTCAATAGGATTGGTAAAGTTTTTATAAAACATACCAAAAGAAATAAGCTCCCCCACTTTTGGAAACAATTCATAACGTAAATCAAAGTTATCAATTAAAGTTCTGTCAAGGCTTGTGTTTCCTATCACTATCCAATTGGCAGCAAAATCAAAATTAGCAAAACCAGAAATTTCTCTAAAAGTTGGACGAGCAATAGTTTTAGAATAAGCTCCTCTTAAATTAGATTTAGGAGTAAGCGTATAAGCCAAATTAAGAGCAGGCAACACATCTGTTTTATTTAAATCTCCTGGAGTCTGTTTTGGATCTTCATTAATGGTAGAAATGTGTGTAGTTTCTAACCGAGCCCCACCAATTAGTCTTAGTTTTTTACTAGCCCAAATGTCTCCCATCAAATAGGTAGCAAAAATGGTTTGTTCTCCAGTATAATTGTTTCTTGCTTCGGAAGCATCTTCTATATATAGAAACTGAGAAACAGGATTGCCAGCAGAAGGTAGATTCATGTTTTCATCAACAATATAGTTATCTACATTTCCACCGAACAAACTTGCTCCTTGAGAACGGTAGTTGTATCTAAATTCAAAATAGTCTCTGTTTTGGAATAAATAAGCACCACCTACCTTAATTTTAGATGTTTTTCCTTCTTTTTCTAAAACTGGGATTTCTATATTTAATTTAGCATCAAAAGTAGATTGATCTAAAAATCTATAATATCTTGCAGGAACAGGATAAGCAGAAGCGTTTATTCCATAAACAGTATCATTATCATTATTTATTCTGTAATCGTTTGAAAAAAACCGTTGGTCAGGCGTGTTTTGTGATGATGTTGAATAAGAAGACAACCAATCAACTTTAATTTTTTTGGCGTTAGGGAAATAATGTGCTCCTTTGAGTTGATAGGTAGTTAAAGCTCTTTCTTGATAAGATAAACTTCTTGTTTGAAAAAATAATCCGTTATCTTCTTTCGGAAAAATCCCTTCCTGAAAAGTAGTGTTTGAAGTGCCACTTTGGTTTCTTACAAAAGTAAATCCTAACTTATTGTTACTTCCTATTTTATAGGATAAATTTC
Organism: Vicingaceae bacterium; assembly: GCA_019429185.1. Lineage (GTDB taxonomy): Bacteria > Bacteroidota > Bacteroidia > Flavobacteriales_E > Vicingaceae > BRH-c54. Next base: position 21,820 of record JAHYJH010000028.1, on the reverse strand, counting down.
CTAAAATTCCCATTAATACTTCTTCTTGCGATTTGGTATCTTTTAATTCTTGTTGTGTAACAAGTGTATTTACTTCATTCACTTTACCTGTCAAGCTATATCTGTTTGATTGCGCATCTTCTTGAATGTGATTAAACTCTTTTGAATAGGAAGCTCCTATAATAAATCCGAGTGAATTACCAAAAACTGTTTTTTGATTACCCACAGAAAAAGAATAGCGTTGGTTGATAGATGATGAGCTTTCTTGTCCATTCATCTCTTTGCTGAATGATTTAGTGATTTGTTCCAACCTCGGATTGTCTTGAAACAGTGAAGGAACACCTTCCATTGCTTCAAGAGGAATATCTCTTGTTCCATCATCTTTACCAATTATCTCAGAAGAGCCGCCACCATGTGTTAAAAAGTTGTTGTTTAAGCTTGATTGTGTATTATAGCCCAATCCTGCTGAGAATTGTAAGGTAAATTTTTCTGGAAAATCTTTGGTTTCAATGTTCAACAAACCACCTGTAAAACTTCCTGGCAAATCAGGAGAGAAAGACTTTACAATGGTCATGTTTTCCACCATGTTTGTTGGAAATAAATCTAATTCAACGGCATTTTTGTTTGGATCTAAGCCAGGGATTTCAGCTCCGTTTAAGGTTGTTTTACTGTATCTATCACTCAACCCTCTAATGTAAACATATTTACCACCTTCAATAGTAACTCCTGTTACTCGTTTTGCAGCACTTGCCACATCATTATCGCCTCTTTTAGCAATTTCTTGAGCTGTAATTCCCTCCATAACTGTTGCCGATTTTTGTTTTACTTGCAACATATAATTTTCTGAACTCCTAACTGCTTTTGCTTCAACGGTAAATGATTCTAATGCTAAAGCAGAATTACTTAATGAAAAATTATGTGTAATTACTTGCTTGTCAACAACAGTAACTTCTACGCTATCACTATTAAAGGAAACATAAGAACTTTTTAAAATATGCTTTCCTGCAGGAACATTTTTAATAAAATAATTTCCATCAATATCAACAACGCTCCCGATGGTTGTTCCCTTAACAAAAACGGTTGCTCCAATAAGTTCTTCAGCCGATTCTTTGCTTGTAACTTTTCCTTTAATACTTCCTTGAGCTAAAAGGAAGTTTGTTAGAACAATAGATATAATTAATAAGCCTATTTTTTTCATTGAATTTGTTTTATGAATTATGTTTTATTTTCAGAATACAAAATAATGAGAAGCCTTTAAGCAGGACGTTAATCAAATGTTACCAAAGTGTTATTTTATAAAAAAACTTGAATAGGAGATAGATTACTTACTAAGGTAAAAAAACAAAGACCATTCAAATTGAATGGTCTTTGTCTGTAAAAAATCTATATTAACTAATTGTTAAGGAAATAATAACGTCCATCCTTGAGCCCAGTTTGAAGCACTTGGGTCAAAAGCACCTTTGTAAGTTACGTTTGTAAACCATGGGTCAGTTGGAGCAGTTCCAGCGGTTAATCCTGTTGCAATAGGATTGCTTGCTGAAATGGTTAAGTTTTGAATAGTTACGTTAGTAATATTTGGATGCGTTGATAAATCAGCACCAGGGTTAGTAACAGCCGAAACAATGTTATCAGCACCAATGTTAGATAATACAATGCCATCTAATCTTAAATCTCCTACATCTAATCTGTTTTTAGAATCTTCGCCCGAAGCTAAATCTTCAATATCGATTCCTTTTCCAAAATTGTGGAAAATTGAATTATGATATTGTCCGCCAGCATTATCTCTAAAAGTTATTGCTCTTGAAGTTCCGTTTCCAATAAAAGTTGCATTGTAAATTAAAGGAGTTGCATAAGGAGTTCCATCTTCTGGAGTAGTTCCTCCATCATGTTCACCACCTCTATCAGAAACAGAAGTTTGAATTACAACCCAAAATTGGTTTTTTCCTCTGTAACCTTCATCATAGTCAAAACCATCATCTTCAGATTGAACGATACAATATTTAGTGTTAACTGTGCCACCAAAAAATTCAATACCATCATCAGCATTACCAACAACCTCAATATATTCAACTACGGTTCCTGAACCAACACCACCAAAAGTAAGTCCATTGATTTCGTTTGCAGCACCAATGTCAGTACCACCATGGCGAAGAGATATGTATTTTAATGTTCCTGAGTTATCAGCATCGTTTGTTCCGCCATAAATGCCTCTTAGCTCAGAAGTTGGTATTCCTTCAATAGCAGATGTTCCAGGTGTAGAGTTTAATGAAGCATTGCCTAATATAATTAATCCACCCCATTGTCCTGAAGTGGTTGCTGCAACCGAACCATCTAATGGGTCGTTTTCAAAAGTGAAGATAATAGGTTGTGTTGGCGTTCCAACTGCTTCAATTTTTCCGCCTCTAGCAACAATTAATGCAGAAGCACTTGCTCCTGTTCCTGGTTTTCCTTTTATAACTGTTCCTGCTTGTATGGTTAATGTTTGTCCTGCATTAACAAAAACAAACCCATTAAGAACATAAACCTTATCTTTTGTCCAAGTAGTTGTTCCCGTTCCTGAACCATTATCTGTAATTGTTATAACATTACTTGCTGGTGGAGGAGTAGGAATAGGCGTTGGTGTTGGTGTTTTTTTATCTTTAGAACAAGAAATAATTCCAGTTCCTACCACAGCAAATAATGTGGCTGCAATTAATAGTTTTGAAGTTGTCTTCATTTTTTTTAGTTTAAGTTTATAATTAAATTTCGATAGCAAAATAACATCCTCATTATTATTCCCCTATAACCTTAGTTTTATAATACTTTTATGATGATGTTAAGTGAACATTATCTTGCTCATTCAAAAATTAGGGTTGATTTATCGTTTTGTGTTGATTATTAAAGGATACTCATTCTAAAATAGCATTATTAATATTAAATTAACACGATATATAAGTGAAGGAGTGTAAATTTGCCTTAAAACAAGACTATACCCAATACTAAGAATTATGAATGCTGAAAAAATATTATTAGTAGATGATGAACAAGATATTCTTAACTTTATTAGTTACAACCTAAAAAAAGAAGGATACGAAGTTTTCATAGCTTTATCAGGTAAAGAAGCCATTGCTATTGCAAAAAAAGAAAAGCCTGATTTGATTATTATTGACGTGATGATGCCTGAAATGGACGGAATTGAAACCTGTCAAGAGATAAGAACAATTGATGAATTAAAAGATACCTTAATTACTTTTTTAAGTGCCAGAGCAGAAGATTACTCTCAAGTTGCAGGATTTGATGCAGGAGCTGATGATTATATAACTAAACCCATTAAACCAAGGTTATTAGTAAGTAAAATAAAAGCCATATTAAGAAGAAAAAGCAATGGAAATTCTGCTGAAATTAACGCAGAAGTTGAAATTGGAAGTATAAGAATTGACAGAGAAAAATACTTAGTATATAAAGGAGAGGAAACACATTCTCTACCTAAAAAAGAATTTGAACTATTAGCTTTATTACTTTCCAAACCTGGAAAAGTTTTTACCCGAGAAGTTATTTTAGAAACTATTTGGGGAAGAGATGTGGTTGTTGGCGACAGAACCATTGATGTTCATATTCGAAAACTTAGAGAACGCTTAGGCGATGAAAACATCGAAACCATTAAAGGTGTTGGCTATAAGTTTAAAATTTCCTTGTAAACGAATTAGTTTTTCCATTTAAAAATATTTGCTGAACTTTGGGCAACATAAATTATTAAATAATGTCTGTCCATAAAGTCGAGAGGCTGAACTGTAAAGTTCAAATTCGAGGCTTTCGAAGTTTTGAAAATCAGGAGTTTACTTTTGTAAATGACTGGTTTTTAAAACGAGAATAACGAAGAAGTTGGACTTTACAGACAGACTCTAAATAGCAAATGGAAAAACTACTTAACTATATAAACGGAGCGTTGATTGAGCCTCAATCAAAACAATATTTAGACAACTACAACCCGTCAAAAGGAGAGGTATATTCTCTCATTCCTGATTCTGATGCTACTGATGTAGAATTGGCAGTGAAAGCAGCTAAAGCAGCTTTTCCATCATGGTCGGTAACACCAAAAGAAGAACGTTATAAAATTATTATGCGTTTGGTTGACTTGATTGAGCAAAATTTAGACATGCTGGCAGCAGCAGAGTCTAAAGACAATGGTAAACCTTTAAAATTGGCTCAAACAGTTGATATTCCTAGAGCTGCAAGTAATTTCAGGTTTTATGCAACAGGCATTTTGCATTTTGCTTCAGAATCGCACGCTATGGAAGACCAAGCCATTAATTATACCTTAAGAGAGCCTATTGGTGTTTGCGGATGTATTTCTCCATGGAATTTGCCGCTATATTTGTTTAGCTGGAAAATCGCTCCAGCTTTAGCAGCAGGAAATACAGTTGTAGCAAAACCATCCGAAGTTACACCTATGACTGCTTATTTACTTTCAAAGTTGTGTATAGAGGCAGGTTTCCCGAAAGGCGTGTTAAATATTGTACATGGTTTAGGTCCAAAAGTAGGAGCAGCCATTACCAATCATCCTGAAATTCCTGTGATATCTTTTACAGGTGGGACAGTAACAGGTGCAGAAATTATTAGAACGGCAGGACCAATGTTTAAAAAACTTTCGTTGGAATTAGGAGGAAAAAACCCCAATATTATTTTTGATGATTGTGATTTTGAAAAAGCATTAAAAACTACGGTACACTCTTCTTTTGCCAATCAAGGACAAATTTGTTTGTGTGGTTCTCGGATTTTTGTACAACGAGGTATTTATGAAAAATTTAAAAATGCCTTTGTAGAAAAAACCAAGCAACTAAAAGTGGGAAACCCCTTAGATGCTTCCACTAATTTAGGAGCGGTAGTTTCTAAATCGCACATGGAAAAAGTGCTTTCATACATTAAGTTGGCTCAAGAAGAAGGCGGTAACGTGTTAGCAGGAGGAAATCAAGTAAGCTTAAGTGGAGAATTTGAAAACGGTTGGTACATCGCTCCAACTATCATTGAAGGACTATCATTTAATTGTAGAACCAACCAAGAAGAAATTTTTGGTCCAGTAGTAACCATTATGCCTTTCGATACCGAAGAAGAAGTGTTGATGATGGCAAATAGCACCAAATACGGACTGGCTTCTACCGTATGGACAGAAAATCTTTCTAAAGCCCACAGCGTAGCTGCCAAGTTACACACTGGAATTGTTTGGGTAAATTGTTGGTTATTAAGAGATTTAAGAACCCCTTTTGGTGGAGTTAAAAACTCAGGAGTAGGTAGAGAAGGTGGCTTTGAAGCTTTACAATTCTTTACCGAACCAAAAAATGTTTGTATTAAGTTGTGAGGGGAGCTATTACATAAAGGCTTGGCTACAAACGAACAGAGGGGAGCGAAGAATTAACCTCTTTAAACGATGATTCAATTTTAACCCAAAAATCTAAAAATTAAAATCTATTTTTGTGAATACTAACAAATAGATTTCAACATAATGCCAATATTTCAAAAATCAGTCATCCAAAAACACCTTAAAAATCTTGACCAAGAAAAGATAGAAAAGGCTTTCCAAACATTCCGACTGAATTATAATCCAGCGAAAATAGAGCAAATAAAAACGCTCAAAGAAGAAGAATATCAAGATGGATTTTTACGTGAAATATTTGTTGACGTTTTAGGTTACACACTTCGTCCAGATGAAAACTATGATTTACAACGTGAATTTAAAAACCAAACAGACGGTAAAAAGGCAGATGGTGCAATTTTAACAAGGGGTCATGACCCCTTGGCGACACCAACTGCAATTGCAGTAATTGAATTAAAGTCAACAAAAACAAAGGACTTAACAAAAATAACTCAACAAGCGTTTAACTATAAAAACAATCAACCAGAATGTAAATACATCATAACCTCTAATTTTCAAAAACTTCGGTTTTACATTGACTACTCTACCGAATTTGAAGAATTTGACTTATTTTATCTCGACAAAGAACGATTTGAGCTACTTTACTTAATCCTTCATAAGGATAGTATTTTTTCAAATCTTCCAATCCAACTTAAAAAAGAAACGCAGTTTCACGAAAAAGAAATTTCGGAAGAACTTTACAAAGACTATTCGCAATTCAAAGATAAATTGTTTCATAATTTAATTGCAAATCATCCTGACAATGATAAGTTATTGCTTTTCAAAAAATCGCAAAAACTTTTAGACCGTTTTCTATTTATTCTTTTTGCAGAAGACAGCGGATTATTGCCACCAAATTCGATTTCGAGAATAATAAAGCGTTTTGATGTACTAAAAGAAGAGGATGCTTACAAACCGCTTTATGAAATTTTTAAGCAGTATTTCGGTTATATGAACATTGGACGACCAGGAAAAAAAGATTCTGACAATATTCCTGCATACAATGGTGGTTTATTTTATGATGATTTATTGCTCAACAACTTAAAAATTGATGATGAAATATTAATTGATGATTTAAAGAAACTATCCACCTACGATTTCAATACAGAAGTTGATGTGAATATTCTCGGTCATATTTTTGAACATTCATTAAATGAAATTGAGGAAGTTACAGCAGAAATTGAGGGCACAGTTTCCGACCAAAAAAGAACAAAACGAAAAAAAGACGGTGTTTTTTACACACCAAAATACATTACAACTTACATTGTTGCCCACACAATTGGTAAACTTTGCATTGAAAAACGAAAAGAACTCGACATTGAAGAAATTGAATATGACGAATCTTTTCTTAAAAAAGACAAAACACTTTCCGAAAAAGGGAAAAAGCTTTTTAAAACCTTAACCGATTACAAAAATTGGTTGTCAGAATTAAAAATCGTTGACCCAGCTTGTGGTAGTGGTGCATTTTTAAATCAAGCACTAAACTACTTGATTGAAGAACACCAAAAAATAGACGATATCATTGCAGATTTAACGAACTCTCCGTTGCGGTTGTTCGATACAGACAAAAATATTTTAGAAAACAATCTTTTTGGAGTAGATATTAATGAAGAGAGTGTTGAAATTGCTCAATTATCGCTTTGGCTTCGCACTGCAAAAAAAGACCGCAAACTTTCCAAATTAAACAATAATATTAAATGCGGAAACTCACTTTTAGCATCTGAATTTGATTGGAACATAGCGTTTCCCGACATTATGAAAAATGGTGGTTTTGATGTAGTTATTGGCAATCCGCCATACATTAAAGAATACACAAACAAAGCTGCTTTTGATGGGTTGCACCAACATCCTTGTTACCAAGGAAAAATGGATTTGTGGTATTTCTTTGGTGCTTTAGCATTAGACATCATTAAAAAAGATTATGGATTAATTGGTTATATCGCACCCAATAATTGGATTACTAATGATGGTGCATCAAAGTTCAGAAATATTGTACTTAATGAAGGCAAGATTACTGAATTTATAGATTTTGGAGATTTTAAAGTGTTTGATTCGGCAGGAATTCAGACAATGATTTACATAATGCAAAGTTCTGATAATAATAAAAACTACAACTTCAACTTTTCCAAGGTAAATGACAGCAAAATAAAACACGAAGATGCACAATTGTTTTTAGAGAAAGTCGCTGATGATAAATACGAATATTTTAATTCAAACATAAACAAAGAAGAATTGATAAACCAACCCATTACGTTTGTAAATGGAGAACTCAATTTGATAATTGAGAAAATAAAGAATAAAGAAAATTTCAATTTAGAATCTCAAGAAATTGCTTCAGGTATTGACTTATTGCAAGATTTCGTTAATAAGAAACATAAAGAGGTACTTGAAAATGTAGAAATTGGAGATGGTATTTTTAATTTAAGCCAGTCGGAATATGATAATTTAAACTTTTCCTTAAATGAAAAAGATTTAATAAAACCATTTTATACCACGAGCGAATTACAACAATACTATGGTAATCCAAAAAATAGGCTTTGGATTATTTACACAGATTCAAGCTTTAAGGACGAAGAAAAAATACTTCCCTTTCCAAATATTAAAGGACATTTAGATAAATTCTTGGACGTATTTACTTCTGTGAACAAACCCTACGGTTTGCACCGTTCAAGAGACGAAAAGTATTTCAAAGGAGAAAAGATTTTTTCTTTAAGAAAGTGTTCAGTTCGCCCAAGATTTACATATACCGATTTTGACGCATACGTCAACAGAACTTTTATGGTGATTAAAACCGACAGAATTAACCAAAAGTATTTGACGGGAATTTTAAACTCAAATTTGATAGCATTTTGGTTAAAGTATAAAGGAAAAATGCAAGGCAACAATTACCAAATTGATAAAACACCTTTAGAAAATTTACCTTTAATAAATCCGAATAAAGAAATTCAAGAAAAAGTTGCCAATTTAGTTTCAAGCATTATTTCTAACACTCAAAAAAGTTCGGATTATCAAGAGTTATTGAATAAAGCAAAAACGGGCAACAATTTTGACCGAGAAATACAATTAACAAAAGAATTGGAGCAACTTACAGCGGAATTAGCAACAGCAGAAAGTGAAATCAACTCGATGATCTATGAGCTTTACGACATTGAACCGACTGAAATTGCAACGATTGAGAAAAATATAAATTGAGAAATAATGAACAAAAATTCACTAAAACACAAATTCCTTTCAATATTATCTAATCCATTTATTGAGGGTTGGGGTACAAAAGAACCAAGTGGATTAACTGAAATTGAGATTAAAAATAGCTTAAAAATAAATGATTTCCAATTAAAAGTATTAGTTACAGACCTATCTGAAAATAAAGAAATCATATCTTATGCTCCAAATGGAGAAAAAGGATGGATGGCTACCAGCAAAGGTGTTACCTCGTTTAATAACAAGAAATATGTAAAATTAAGAAATAAAAATACTTGGGATTTAACTAAAAATTGGGTGCAAACAGTAATACCTGTGCTATCCTTGGTTATTACAATATTAGTAATTCTAAACAAAGATAATGCAATAAATGAAGATATCACAGAGCTAAAAGAGCGTATTCAATATATTGAACAACAAGAAAAAGGAACTAAATCTTTAATTCATAAAGACATACTTTCTGCTCAAAAAACTAAAAATGATACCGTAATAATCAAATAGAGAACATAGAAGTACTTTACTTTCTGTTCCTACTTTGAGTTTACAGGGGGGGCTAAATTTAAAGTAAATGAATATTAATAAGCTAACAGCTAAACGGAAAGTGAAGTGCCTTGAAATCCCGCACTACGCATAGCCGAGACCGTTAGCATAATTTGAAAAATCATAATGTCAGATTTAAATAGAAGAGAAAAATTGAAATTGGAAAAGTTCTTTGAAATGGGAGGTGGCTATGTCCTTGATTTCTCGAATAGAACTTTAAGCGACTTCGTTTTTGAGACTTTGAATCTTGAATTCTATTCTGATAGCTATGCCGACTTTGGTGATTCAAAAGCAAATAGAATAAGAGCTATTTGGCAGAAAGAAAGCAACTACAAAGTCGGTAAGTTAATTTCTGAAATGCTTGATTATTGGAAAGACAAAAAAGCAATGTCGTACGGTGAGATTACTCAGCCCGAACAAAATCTCTTTGATGAATGTCAGAAAATTGCTCAAAGACTATTAGCTGATACAGTCGTTGAAGAAATAGATGTAATTAGAGAAGTGCCTGACGACAAGGATTTCAGCTTACTTGCCAAGACGATAAGAGAGAGTATTGATAAAAATGAACCTGAAGCCGCATTAGATAGACTACATACATATGTAATGAAGTTTATCAGACAGCTTTGTGAGAATCACAACATAGAAATAAAAAAGGATGAATCTTTAAATGCGTTGTTTGGGAAATACGTAAAGTTTGTAGTTGCCAAAGACAAAATCGAATCTAAAATGACTGAGAGAATCCTGAAGTATTCAATTCACGTCATTGAAGCTTTTAATGACATTAGGAATAACAAAAGCTTTGCACACGATAATCCAATTCTAAATTATTCTGAAAGCGTCTTGATTTTTAACAATGTAACTAACTCAATAAAATTTATTGAATCCGTTGAAAAGACTTTAGAACAGAAAAATAAAAGAAAAGAAACTGAATTGGCAGATTGGGAAGATTTGCCCTTCTAAAAATATTTAAGAGCCTATTTAGCAAAGTAGATGTAGTAACCAGTTATCTGTTTAGCTTCAGTAAGTTTCTGTTCTTCCCCCCCCAGTAAGCCCTAAGCTGTAAGCGTACGAGCTAAGTTTTGCGAGGGACAAAGTGCGTGGTTACTTAGGTCGAGCAAACACAATACATTAAAAAAATTGTATTTTTAATTTATTTATGAATTTTAAGAATCTTAGCACTACCGTGTCCGACCACTGGCGGAAGCCCTTTGCTAAAATATCAACGCTTCAGCTTAGCGTTTACGGGGGAGTTAAACATTCCAATTGATTAGAGCCTCATCTAGATTCCATATAGCAATATATTTAATTCCATCCTTATTTGAAAAAGGAAGTTCGTCCATTGTAATTATCCATTTTTCATAATTATCATTTATTGCCTGTAATGAAGCTTGTTCTCTGCTTAATGTTTTTTCATTTTCAATCGTAAAAGAAACTTGAATATATAGGTTCTTTTCGTTTTTTTTCGCAACAAAATCAATTTCTTTATTTCTCAGGTGTCCAACAAATACTTCAAAATTATGGTTAAGCAATTGTATGTAAACTAAATTTTCTAAAAGGTATCCATATCCATGTGTAAAACCAGAATAAAGATAGTTTTTAAATGCTAAATCATTTAAATAATACTTTACATTTCCGCCTATTATTTCTTTGCCTTTTAAATCAAATCTCTCGCATTTATGAATAATATACGTTTGTAAAACATAGCCTATATAATTAGCAATAGTGTCATAAGTTGTTTTTCTTTTTTTATCGTTAAAGTAGTTAACTAAATTGGTTATTGATGCTAATGTTGCTACATTGTTTACTAAGTAAGTAAATACATCTAAAAGTAAAGAAGTGTCTTTAACATGGTGTCGCTGTATAATATCTCTTAATAAAATAGTGTCTCTTAAAGCCCCAAGGTAGTGTCTTTTAGTTTCTTCGTTAGGTAGATGAAATAATTCTGGAAGCCCTCCTGTTTGTAAATAGTGTAGATAATTTGTTCTATTTTTAGTTAAGCTTAAATGCGCGCAATACTCATCAAAACTAAAAGGCAAAACGGTAATTTGAACATATCTGCCTGAAAGTAATGTTGATAATTCGCCTGAAAGTAGTTCTGAGTTAGAACCAGTAATTACTATTTCAACTTCTTGTGTAAAATCTTGAGATAAAGCATTTATTAATTTTTCCCATCCTTCTATTTGTTGTATTTCATCAATAAACAAATAATACTTTCCTTCAACATTAAAATGATTTTTATAATATTGAATAAAAGCAGCTAATTTTTTATAATCACTTAAAAAGTCAAACTCTATATATTCGGTATTTACATATAAGGTATTTGTATTTTTTACTCCGCTATTAATCAGTTGTTCTATATATTGGCGTAAAACATAACTTTTTCCAACTCTTCTTTGTCCAACTAAAACTTTTATAAGCCGATTATCTTTAAACTGATTAAGCCAATTGAGGTATTTATTACGCTTAAAGCCTGTTTTTGGGGTAGAAGACCAAAAATTATATTTTTCGATACTTGCAATATATTCTTTCATAAACTATTTTTTTGTCAAAAATACAAAATATTCATTTATAAACGAATATTTTGCACATTTGATTTTACTTATAAAATTTCAGGAAACAATTGTGCAATGGTATTCATGGTTAGAAACATTTTTCCACTGGTTGGCAGTAAAATAAATCCGTACTTTTTATAAAATAAAATGGCATCTTCATCAATTGGGTCAACTACTACTGCTAATGATCCAATTGTTTTTTTTGATACCACATAGCTTTGTTTTAAGGCATCTATCAATAAAAATTCGCCTTTACCATTTTTAGCAATGCTTTTATCAATTGCAAGTCTGCCAAGCAATGTTACAGGAATATTGGTATAAGAATTTGGTATTTTTTTTGAGATAGCCGATGGTATTTCTCTTTGAGGAATACTGCTGTTTGATAAGGTGTAATACCCTTTTACAGTATTGTTTTCGTCAATTAATACAAAACAAACAGCAAGTCTTTTTTTAACATCTTGATTAGCTTGTTTTTTTAAGTAATTATCAAGAATCTCTTGTCCACAATTGAAGCTGGCTCTATGCTGTGTTTTGTTGAGCAGAATTAATTTTAAATTCATTCGGCAGCGGTTGAATCAGTATATTTTTTAACCGCATTTTTTAGCTTTTCGTTAGGTGGAATAGTTGATAAAACTGCTTCAAAGAAAATTTTTCTATCCTTTGCCGAGGCTAAAATTCGTTCGTGTTCATTAATAATTTGGTCGGCTTGTTTTTTTACCATCGATAAAATAAAACTTGCTAATGTACTGTAACCACTTATGGCACAAGCTTTTTTAAGTATTTCCTTGTCGTTTTCCGATAATCGTAGTTCAAAACGAGCTTGTTTAATATCAATTGGGTTCATAATCTTTTAATTTCAGATTAACAAATGTACGTAAAAAATACGTGCAAATAAAAAAATAAGTTGATTTTTTATGTTAAAACCTGAGTTCGATTATTATTTTGTAACAGCTCCTAATCTCTTCTACAAAAATTTAGAAAATATTATGTGCTTTCATTAAGGGTCTGTAATGAAATAAAGTGTACAGAATAGGCGAAGTTATTTTGTTTGCTAATAAGACGAAAAACACAGATATAGCAACGCTATGGCGAGTATTTTCAACGCAATTAGTGAGCAAAAGAGCAAGGCTAAATGTATAGTTTATTTCATTACAGACCCTAACTTCGTATGAAGTTTATTCTCAATAACTAGCAATCATGAAAAAAAACTTTCAGCCCTCCTACTTTTACTTTCCAATATTAATAGCCTCTTTTTGTTTTCCTTTTAAAGGAACTACTTCCTCTCGATAAAGAATATCAATAGCATCTGTTAAATCTTTTTTCATTTCTGAATAAACAGTTCCATCAAAATAACCTCTAATATGTCCTTTTTTATCAACAAGAATTAACAGTTGTGAATGAAGAAAACCTCCTTCAGCAATAGAATCTTTAGCAACATTAACAAAAAAACCACTGAATGCAATGTCGTAAATGGCATCTTTATCTCCTGTAACAAAATCCCAATTGGTTGTGCTTGCGTGTACTTTTTTAGCATATTCTTTTAAGACAGGCACAGAATCTTGCTCTGGATTTACGGTAATGGATAAAAAACGTAAATCTTTTCTGTCTTCAAATTTATTTTGAATATAGACCATATTTGTTGCCATTTTAGGACAAATGGTAGGGCAAGTAACAAAAAAGAAATCAGCTACATACACCTTCCCTAATAAATCATCGCGAGTTACTTTTTTCCCATCTTGATTGGTAAATTCAAAATAAGGTATGGTGTGATACGTGGTATCATATTTTCCATCTTCATTTAATACTGCGGTTTTGTTTCCGTAATACTGAAGTTTCGTATAATTATGTTTTCCTGTGTATAAAAAAAGATAAAACAAAGAAGGCATGAGTAAAATAGCAACTAAAATAGCTATTTTTTTGATGTTGGAAGGTGTCATTTTTTAAAATATTGAATAATTTTTGATTTACGATTTAAAGCATTTGAAATAAACATTTAAACTTTACTTCTCTTATAAAATTCATAAACTATCTTTTTTAAAAATAGTATCTTTCTATAGAGTCGAGAGGCTGAACTATAATGTTCGAGTTCGAGGCTTTCGCAGTTTTGAAAACCAGGAGTTTACTTTTGTAAATGACTGGTTTTTAAAACAAGAATAACGAAGAACTAAGCGAAGCGAACTCATGAAAACCTTTATAAAACAATAAAAATGTTGAATAAATTGGACATTATAGTTCAGCCTCTAACTACCCTTTCAAATAGGCTTTTAATCCGTGCAACCCACCTTCTCTTCCAAACCCACTTTCTTTGAAACCACCAAAAGGAGAAGTAGGATCAAATTTATTAAAGGTATTTCCCCAAATAACACCTGCTTTTAATTGCGAAGTAAGGTTAAATAATTTGGAGCCTTTGTCTGTCCAAACCCCAGCAGATAATCCATAAGGTGTGTTGTTGGCTTTTTCTATCACTTCTGCAATTGTTCGGAATGTTTGAATAGCCAATACAGGTCCAAAAATTTCTTCTTGCACAATTCTGTTCGATTGTGAAACACCCGTAAATAAAGTTGGTTTGCACCAATATCCATTTTTTGGAACAGTACAAGTAGGTTGATATATTGCAGCACCTTCTTCTTTTCCTATTTTTATGTATTTGTTTATGGTATCAAGTTGTTCTTTAGAATTAATAGCACCAATATCGGTATTTTTATCCAATGGATTTCCAATAACAAGAGCATCCATCCGGTCTTTTAGTTTTCTGATTACCAAATCATACACCGATTCTTGCACAAACAAACGAGAACCAGCACAGCAAACGTGTCCTTGATTAAAATAAATTCCGTTAATAATTCCTTCAACGGCTTGGTCTAAGGCAGCATCTTCAAAAATAATGTTGGCAGCTTTTCCGCCCAACTCTAAGGTTGCTTTTTTGTGTGTTCCTGCAATGGCATTTTGTATAATTTTCCCTACACTGGTTGAACCCGTAAAGGCAATTTTATCAACATCGGGGTGATTTACTATTGCTGCACCTGTTGCTCCAGCCCCTGTAACAATGTTTACAACACCATCGGGCAAACCAGCATCTTGAATTAATTCGGCTAATTTTAAGGCAGTTAATGAAGTAGTTTCGGCAGGTTTCAACACAACGGTGTTTCCTGTTGCTAATGCAGGAGCTATTTTCCAAGCAGCCATCAACAATGGGAAATTCCAAGGAATTATTTGACCAGCAACGCCCAACGATTGCATTTTTTTGTTTGGGAAAGCATAATCTAATTTATCTGCCCAACCTGCATAATAAAAAAAGTGAGCAGCAGCCAACGGCACATCAATATCACGCGATTCTCTAATTGCTTTTCCTCCATCTAAGGTTTCTATTACGGCAAATTCTCTGGCACGCTCCTGAATTAACCGTGCAATACGATAGATGTATTTAGCTCGTTCTTTGGCGGGCATTTTACTCCATACTTCGTTGTAGGCTTTTCGGGCAGCTTTCACAGCTTTGTCCACATCTTTTTCGTTCGCTTCGGCAATTGATGCTAATTTTTCTTCTGTTGCAGGATTTATCGTATCAAAATACTTTCCTGAAGTAGGTTTAACCCATTTTCCATCAATAAATAATTCGTATTGTTTTTTTATTGAAATATGGTCGGTACTCTCCAATGAAGGAGCAAAATCCCACCCTTTGTTTATGTTAAGTTTTTTCATTTTTATTGTTTTTTACTACAGATTAACACTGGTTTTTACATCTTCACCCTTTGTGTTTCTCTCAAGGGAAAAGGCTTACACACATTTCCATATTGTTATATTGTTATATTGTTACATTGTTACATTGTTACATTGTTACATTGTTAAATTATTCCTTAATCTTTAGAAAAATAATCTTTCGATTGATAAATGCCTGTTTGTTGTTTCATAATTTGCATTAACACATCATTAGCAAGGCTACTTGCTCCAAACCTGAACCATTTTTTATCCAACCAATCGGCTCCCAAGGTTTCTTTAACCAACAACAAATATTGCAACGCTAATTTTGCGTTAGAAATTCCTCCTGCGGGCTTCATTCCTACTTGTATGCCTGTTTTGTAGTAATAATCTTTTATCGCTTCGAGCATTACCAATGTAACAGGCAATGTAGCTGCAGGACTAATTTTTCCGGTAGAAGTTTTTATAAAATCTGCTCCAGCCAATATCGCAATATCACTTGCCTGTCTTACTTTATCAAACGAACCTAATTCGCCTGTTTCTAAAATTACTTTTAATCTTGATTTTCCACAAGCTTCTTTAATTGCAGCAATTTCATCAAAAACAAAATTGTAATCTCCTTCGTGAAATTTTCCTCTACTAATTACCATATCTACTTCTTCAGCTCCATTGTCAACAGCAATTTTCACATCTAACAATTTTATTTCTAAACTAGATTGTCCGCTCGGAAAAGCAGTAGCCACAGAAGCTACATTAATTTCCGAACCTTTTAGTGCTGTTTTTGCTGTTTTTACAAAGTTTGGATATACACAAACGGCAGCAACGGTTGGTAAATTGGGTTGAGCATCGTGCAAATGCATCGCTTTGTTGCAGAGTTGAATTACTTTTTTATCGGTATCGGCTCCTTCTAATGTTGTTAAATCTATCATGCCCAACGCCATTTTAAGTCCGTGCATTTTTGCGTCTTTCTTTAGACTTCGAGCGGTGATTCTATCTATTCTATCTAATATTCCAACCTGATCAACCGAAGGTGATTTGCTAAAATCTAACATTGTTTTGAATTTATTCATGGTGCTTTTATTAAACATCAAAAATAAGAAAACCTTTCAAGTTTTTTTTGTGTTTTATAAAAAGCTATTTTTGTGGAAGAATGAAACGAGCCATGCTAAAAAGTTTAATACACAGAAGAATGATTATAGGCGACTTCCATGTGTCCGAAAAAAACAATAAAATATAAACACATGAAAAAACAAGAAAACATATTTCCCATTTTTGATAAAATTGCCGGAAGAACAGAAAAAGAGCAATTTTTAAACCAAAAATCTAAAGTAATTTGGATGACTGGTCTTTCGGGTTCGGGAAAAACTACCATAGCCATTGCGTTAGAAAAAGAACTACTGAAAAGAGGCTTTTTTTCGCAAGTGTTGGATGGAGATAATGTGCGAGCTGGAATTAATAACAATTTAGGATTTTCGGAAGAAGACCGATTAGAGAATATTAGACGAATTGCAGAGGTTTCTAAATTATTTCTGAATTGCGGAATTATTACTATTAATTGTTTTGTAAGTCCAACCAATGCTATAAGAAATACAGCAAAAGAAATTATTGGAGCATCTGATTTTATTGAGGTTTTTATAGATACTCCCATCGAAATTTGTGAACAACGCGATGTAAAAGGGTTGTATAAAAAAGCCCGTGCAGGAAAAATTAAAGATTTTACAGGAATTAATGCACCTTTTGAAGCTCCAACTCATGCTGATATAGTAGTTGTAACAAAAAACAAAACCGTAGAAGAAAGTGTAACAGTTGTTTTAAACGCTATTTTACCTTTAATAACCTATTGAAAATGGCAAAATTCAGTTTAATTTTTATACTTTTTTTTGTGCTTGTTTTTTCGGCTCAAGCCAATGTTTATTTGATAAACGATACATTGTTGATTGAAAATTATACACTTTCAATCGCTCAAGAAAATGAAAAATTTTTTGTTGATGAAACCCAAAAGGAAGTAAAATTTAAACGAGGAAAAGTAATCGCACTAACCATTTTAACTGGTTTTTTAGGAGGTCATCGTATTTATTTAGGTACACACCAACGAACACCTATTATTTATTCGGTAACTTTTGGAGGTTTTGGAATTTTACCCCTGATTGATTTAGTACATCTTATTTTTATAAAAGATATTTCAATTTATGAAAATAATACACAAATAATGATGTGGAGGAAGGAATGAGTATAAAAGTACTTAGAAGTGCCTTGAATACTTAAAGTTTGTGAAGTGTAAGTTACTAATTCTTAAATACTAACTACTAATACCTATTTTGAACTGGCAACCAACCATAAACGGATTTAACGCTTACCTTCAACTTGAAAAGTCGTTGGCAAAAAATTCTGTAGAAGCTTATTTGAGTGATGTGGAACGATTTGTTGCTTTTTTGGATTATCATAAAATCAGTGTTTCACCCGAAAAAGTAACGCAACAGCAAATTGAACAATTTTTAGCGTGGATAAGTGTGTTGGGAATGAGTGCTAGAAGTCAATCTCGTATTTTATCAGGATTAAAAGCTTTTTATCATTATTTGCTTATAGAAGATGTGATAACAGTTTCACCAACCGCATTAATTGATACTCCAAAAATTGGAAGAAAACTCCCAGAAGTGTTGAATATTCAAGAAATTGATGCTATAATAAATGCCATTGATTTAAGCACTTCCGAAGGATTACGAAACAAAGCAATACTAGAAACGCTTTACAGTTGTGGCTTACGGGTTTCGGAGTTAATTAATTTACAACTTTCGTTTTTGATGTTTGATGAGGGTTTTGTACGAATTATTGGAAAAGGAAACAAAGAACGCATTACTCCTATTAGTGGGGCGGCAATGAAACACATTAAAATTTATATTGAACATGTCAGAAACCATTTTCCAACCATAGCCAAAGGAAGTGAAGATATTTTGTTTTTGAATCGCAGGGGTAAAAAACTTACCCGGGTAATGATTTTTACGATTATCAAAAACTTAGTAACCAAAGCAGGCATTACCAAAAATGTAAGTCCGCACACCTTCCGACATTCTTTTGCTACCCATTTGGTAGAAGGTGGAGCAGATTTACGAGCCGTGCAGGAAATGCTAGGACACGAATCCATTACCACCACAGAAATTTATACGCATTTAGATCGGTCTTACCTCAAACAAGCCATTATAGATTTTCATCCGAGAGGGAAGTTGTAGTGAAACATGGGGTAACAAAAAAATCCATCACACCGCACTTCTTTGGCAGGAAAGTCTTTCAAAAATTACGAGTTTTGACACCTTTTTCCCTTGCGGTGAAAAAATAAATTATTTACCGCAAATTTGCAGTAAATAATTCGTATAATTTACCATTGCAGTAAATGTGACAGCGTAAAAAAGGAATTTAGTAAAAAAGAAAAGGGCATTGAAAGAGAAAACTAAGAGACCATTCAAAAAACAAAAAAACCTCAGATTTCTCTGAGGTTTCTAGTAGCGGGGGCCCGACTCGAACGGACGACCTCCGGGTTATGAGCCCGACGAGCTACCAACTGCTCTACCCCGCAATATATCTTAAAAAATGTTTTTTCTCTTTCGGACTGCAAACTTACGATTTTTGTGTAGATTCCTACTAACTTTCTGTGAAAACTTTTTTTATAACTTGTTTTTTATTTAAAATACCAGTCTAAGCATTTTAAAATCAATACATCTATAAGTAATAAGGATAAAATTAACGATTAACAATTTTTACATTTTATGTCAGCTAAAAAATAGTACTTTTGGTTTTTTGTATTAAAACTAAATCAATTATTCCATGCTAACCCTTATCAATAAAGAAATAAAAAGTTTTTTAGGTTCTTTGGTTGGGTACATTGTTATTGCTGTTTTCCTAACTACTATTGGTTTGTTTATGTGGGTTTTTCCTAGCGATACCAATGTGTTGGATGGAGGATTCTCTACCATAGGTTCCTTATTTTATATTGCTCCTTGGGTATTTATGTTTTTAATTCCAGCTATTACCATGCGATTGCTTTCAGAAGAAAGTAGAACAGGAACAATAGAGTTGTTGCTTACAAAACCCATTACTGATTTCCAAATTGTTTTTGCTAAATATTTAGCAGGATTTTCATTAGTTTTTTTCTCATTACTTCCCACGTTGGTTTATTATTATTCGGTTTATAATTTAGGAAATCCTGTTGGAAATATTGATTCTGGTGGTACTTGGGGTTCATATTTTGGATTGTTGTTTTTGGGAAGTGTGTTTGTTGCTATAGGGTTATTTGCTAGTTCTATCACCAATAATCAAATCATCTCATTCATTGTGGGAGTGTTTCTTTGTTTTTTTGCTTATGCAGGGTTTGACTCACTAAGTGCGATGGAATTATTTGGTTCTGTAGATGCTTTTTTATTGAAACTTGGAATTAATGAACATTATCGTTCTATGAGTAGAGGTGTGATTGACACAAGAGATGTAGTCTATTTTCTAAGTGTTATCTTTTTGTTTTTATTATTAACCAAAACCGTGTTGGGAAGTAGAAAATGGTAAAAAATCACTCCAATAGAAACAAAGATTTAACAACACTATTAATAGGTTTGTTACTGCTTATTTTGCTAAATTTTATTGCTTCATTTGCTTTTGAACGGTTCGATTTAACCACAGAAAAAAGGTATTCTCTGGCTAAAGCGAGTAAAGACTTAGCACGTAATTTAGATGATATTGTTTATGTGAAAGTATATTTGGAAGGTGATTTTCCTGCATCTTATAAAAAATTACGTGACGAAACACAAGAAATGCTGGATGAGTTTAGGGCTTATGCGAACGACAACTTAGATTATGAATTTATAAATCCAGCCGAAAGTGGCGATGAAAAAATTACCAATGAAATTTACCAACAGCTTTTTAAACAAGGTTTGCGACCAACAGATTTATCAGAAAAAACTACAGATGGTTATTCTAACAAACTAATATGGCCAGGAGCAATTTTCTTTTACAAAGGAAAAGAAATTCCTGTCCAATTATTGAAAAGTACAATTGGAGGAAGTGCTGAAACTATGGTAAACAATTCCATCGAAGGGTTGGAATATGAAATCGCCAATGCCATTTATAATTTAACCACAGAAGAAAAACCTAAAATTGCTTTTATTGAAGGACATGGAGAATTGAATAAACATGAAGTCGCTTCGATAAGCACTTTGTTATCAGAGTTTTATACGATAGACCGATTGGCATTGAATGAGGAGTTGCACAGTCTTACCGAAAGAACAATAATTGATACAACAAAATCTTTTGCAGTAAAACCAAAATATAACGCTATTGTTATTGCAAAACCTTCGGAACGGTTTTCAGAAAAAGATAAATTTATTATTGATCAATACATTATGTATGGAGGAAAAGTAATTTGGTTAATAGATCCTGTTTTTGCAAGTATGGATAGCCTTCAAAACAGCGATGTAACCATGGCTATTCCGTTAGATTTGAATTTAGATGATCAGCTTTTTACTTACGGAGTTCGAATAAATACAAACCTAATTCTAGATTTACAATCAGCTCCAGTGCCTGTTGTTACAGGAAACATTGGAAATCAGCCAAAAACAGAATTGTTTCCTTGGTATTTTTTTCCACTCTTAACTCCAGCAAATTCGCATCCTATTGTTAATAATTTAAATATGGTAAAAGGCGAGTTTACAAGCACCATTGATACGATAAATAAAAAAGACATTCATAAAACTGGGTTATTAAAATCTTCACAATACACCAAAATTTCAAGTGCACCAACACGAGTTAGTTTGAGTATGTTGAGGTATGAACCCGATCAAAAGCAGTTTAATAAAGGACATCAAATAGCAGCAGTGTTGTTGGAAGGTACATTTGAATCGGTCTTTAAAAACAGAGTACCTCCGCAAATAGAAAAATCCAATGAAATTGCTTTCAAAGAAAAATCTGTTTTGAACAGTATGGTGGTAATTGCCGATGGTGATATTGCTAAAAATGCTGTTAATAAAAAAACAAATGAGTTTATGGCATTGGGAGTGGATAGATACACCAAACAACAATATGGAAATGCAGATTTTTTATTGAATGTTGTCAACTATTTATGTAACGAAAATGGTTTGATGAGTGTGCGAGCTAAAAAATTTAAAATTAGAATGATGGATCAAACCGTTTTAAAAGCAGAACGATTCAAATGGCAATTAATTAATACCGTTTTGCCTGTTGGATTAATTATAATTTTTGGATTTGCTCATTACTTAGATAGAAAGAAAAAATATACCAAATAGAGTCTGTCTGTAAAGTCCGATTTCTTCGTTGTTCTTGTTTTGAAAATCAGTCATCCCGATAGATTCTGTGTTGATTTCCAATAAAAAATATTAATTTTTAATAATTTTATTTTTTTTAATAATTTTGTCTTTTTAAGACGGTCCTTGAACCAGTCTGTATAGCGTGTTAGACCATTTGT
>JAHYJH010000179.1 GCA_019429185.1 Vicingaceae bacterium | reverse complement strand
ATTAAAATTCAGCTCACAGAAAAACAGAAATCTAAAGAAAAACAGAGCTAAAATTTTTCAGAAAAGACTAATTTTACGCTGAAAAATAAATTTTAAAACAACAAATTAATTCCTTGCGGATTTAAGGTAAAGTTTAAAAAGTTTGAAGGGTACTAACTCCTAATTTTACATTAATTATCCACTTTTTTATAAGCAAAGATAATTTGTTTTACAAGCTGATGACGCATAACATCTTTTTCGTCAAATTTCACAAAACTTATTCCCTCCACGCCACTAAGTACTTTAAGTGCTTGAACCAATCCTGATGGTTGATTTTTTGGTAAATCAACTTGTGAAGGATCACCGTTAATTACAAATTTTGCAGATTTCCCCATCCGAGTTAAAAACATTTTAAACTGGCTTTGGGTGGCATTTTGTGCTTCATCTAAAATAACAAAAGCTTTATCTAATGTTCTTCCACGCATAAAAGCAAGTGGAGCAATTTGAATAATTCCATTCTCCATCATTTCATTTAGTTTTTCAGCTGGAATCATATCACGCAAAGCGTCATATAATGGTTGTAAATAAGGGTCTAATTTTTCTTTTAAGTCGCCTGGTAAAAAACCTAAATTTTCACCTGCTTCAACGGCTGGTCGTGTTAAAATAATACGCCTAACTTCCTTGTTTTTTAATGCTCTAACGGCTAATGCTACTGCTGTGTATGACTTTCCTGTGCCGGCAGGTCCGTAAGCAAAAACCATGTCGTTTTTATCTATTTCTTCCACAAATTTTCGTTGTGTTGCTGTTGTTGCTTTAATTATTAATCCTCCATTGCCATACACTAACACATCGGCATTGTTTTTCAAGGTTTCACTTTCTTCTGAAGTGCCATCTTCTGCCATTAAACGCTCTATATTGTTCTCTGTTAATTGCTTATACTTAATTATATGAGCAATTAAAAGTGCAACTTTTTGGTTAAAAATAGAAAGCTCTTTTTCATCTCCTAATGCCTTTAAAATAGTTCCTCTCGCAACAACTTTGATGCGAGGAAAATATTTTTTTATAGCAATTAATTTGTTCTCATTTACTCCGTATAAATCCATCGGATTTACTTCGGAAATATCTATATTAATTTCACTCAATTATATCTGTTTTAATTTTAACTTTGTTGCCAATTGTTTTTGTAAAAATCAATAATAAAATTGATTTTATTGGTCTTTACCACAACATTTTATTAACTTTTATCATTTCAATTGTTGAAAAGAAATTATGGCTATTATCACACTCACAACAGATTTAGGATTAAAAGACAGCTATGTTGGGTCTGTTAAAGGAGCTATTTTAAAAGAGTTACCTTCGGTTTCAATTGTGGATATATCACACGATATTAAAAAATTTGACATTACTGAAGCAGCATTTGTTTTAAAAACTGTATTTCATGATTTTCCAGAAGGCTCCATTCATATTATAGGCATCAAAACTGAAGCAACACTAAAAACGCCTCATGTTGTTGTGTTGTTTAAAAATCATTATTTTATTGGAGCTGATAATGGTATATTTTCTCTAATCTTTGATATTTTACCTGAAAAAGTAGTTGAATTGTCTATTTCTCAAGATACAGACATACTTACCTTTCCCACAAAAGATGTTTTTGTAAAAGCAGCTTGTCATATTGCTCGAGGAGGTTCTATGGAGGTAATTGGGAAACCTGTTAGTTCATTAAGAAAATCAGAAGATTTGCGTTCATTTTCTGAAGGTCCTAATGTATTGAAAGGATTTGTTGCTTACATCGATTCGTATGAAAATATCATTACCAATATATCTAAGCAACAATTTTACGACTTTGGGAAAGGCAGAAATTTTACTATTTTCTTTAGAAGAGCTGAGTACAGTATTAGCTCTATTTCTAAGAGTTATAATGATGTTCCTTCTGGAGAACGCTTAGCAATTTTTAGTGCCTCTGGTTTTCTTGAAATAGCCATGAATAGTGCAAATGCAAGTGGTATTTTTGGTATTCACATTAGAGATGTTATACGAATTGAATTTTATGATTAGGATAGTAAAAATGACTTTTAACCCTTTAAAAACGGATGAGTTTCTCTCTGTTTTTAACGAAGTTAAGCACCGTATCAGAAGCGTTGATGGTGTTGAGCATCTTTCATTATTACGAGATACCCAAAATCCAAATATTTTCTTTACTTACAGCCATTGGAAAAGTGAACAACATCTTGAAAACTATAGAAATTCAGATCTTTTCAAAACAGTTTGGGCAAAAACAAAACCTCTTTTCATTTCCAAAGCAGATGCTTGGAGTGTCGAAACAACTATTAAACTTGATTAATCCATGAGCCTATTACGCAATCAAACTTTCCTCAAACTTCAAGCTCAAACCAATGAGAACCCTTATCTGATTGATGTTGAAAAAGCAGAAGGTATTTATATTTGGGATAAATCGGGAAAAAAGTACATGGATATGATAGCTGGTGTGGCAGTGAATAACATTGGGCATCGACATCCTGAAGTGATTGAAGCTATTCAAAAACAACTTGACAAACATTTGCACGTAATGGTTTATGGCGAATATTTGCAAGATGCTCAACTCAATTTGGCTAAAAATTTAGCATCAATTTTACCTGCTCCTCTTCAGTGTTCTTACATTGTCAATTCTGGCACTGAAGCCAACGAAGGTGCTATAAAGTTAGCCAAAAGATTCACTGGAAGAAAACAATTGATTGCTTGTGATTTTTCTTACCACGGAAGTACGCATGGTTCGTTAAGCGTTACAGGAAATGATATGAAAAAAGCTGCTTTTTTACCTTTATTACCAAAGGTAGCTTTTATTGAATTTAATAATATTGATTCGCTCAACATTATTACCGAACAGGCTGCTTGTGTAATTATTGAAACCATACAAGGCGATGCTGGATTAATAAAACCTACACAGGAATTTATTGCTTCTTTAAGAGAAAAATGTGATCAAACTGGTACCTTGCTCATTTTTGATGAAGTGCAAGTAGGGATGGGGCGAACAGGAAAAATGTTTGCTTTTGAGCATTATGGAGTTGTTCCTGATATACTTACCTTAGGTAAAGCTCTTGGAGGTGGAATGCCAATTGGTGCTTTTATTTCTTCTTATGAAATGATGCACACACTTACTAAAAATCCTGTGTTGGGGCATATTACCACTTTTGGAGATCATCCAGTTATTGCGGCTGCGGCAAATGCCTGCATTAATGTGTTAAAAACTACCGATTGGATAGCAAAAACGGAAGAAAAAGGTCGATACTTAGAAAATCTTTTAAAGCAACATTATGCTATCAAAGAAATAAGAAGAGCAGGATTGTTTTTTGCTATTGAAATGGGTTCTTTTGAAATAGTGAAAAAAGTAGTGGAAGGTTGTTTAGAAGAGGGATTAATCGGTTTTTGGTTTTTGTCCACTCCAACTGCATTCAGACTTTCTCCTCCACTTTGTATTACGTATGAAGAATTAAAAACAGCAGCAGAAATTATATTAAAGATAATGAATCGGATAAATTTAACCGAGTAGTGCTTATGAATTACATTGGGTAACGAATTAGCACATTTGCTACTCAACATCATTAATCCCCTCAAAAAAAAATGTGAGCGAATATACCGCCTTGCCTCGTATTGGAAAGTCTTGAACCTTTACCTTACTATTAAATCCTTTTGACTCATATTCTTCTGATTTATAATTTGATGGTAATACATTCTTCTCATCAAGGTATATAAAATAACAGTCTTTCGCAGTTGTTGTATCTCCTAATTCTTTAAAATCAGCTATATCAAAATATTCGAGTAAACCCTCAGGTAATACTCTTTTTAAAACATCTATTTGCATCTTCTTTTTACTATTTGTTTTTCCGCAAATTTACTCTAATCTCCTTAACCCAAGTTGCAGGTCATAAGTTAAAAAAATGTTAAATTCAGTCAAAAAAGACCTTTAAAAAACTGATTTAATCCTATTAATCTTAAATATCCCAATAAAATAAGGGTTTAAGTTTTAGAA
>JAHYJH010000027.1 GCA_019429185.1 Vicingaceae bacterium | reverse complement strand
CTGGGCATACAATAAGTCAAAGAAGTGTTGAGCGTACCATTAACGAATACGGTCTTCAAAAAAAGGGCTACATAAAGCAACTAAAGAAACAGAGGGGGAGCGTGTTGAAATTATAGAACAAAAAACATGACCTGTGATTATAGAAAATGGGATGCAAGGCATCTAGCCAACGAAGTGTTGGCATGGAATGATGGAGATATAAAGGTCAAGG
This sequence comes from Vicingaceae bacterium, assembly GCA_019429185.1. Taxonomy (GTDB): domain Bacteria; phylum Bacteroidota; class Bacteroidia; order Flavobacteriales_E; family Vicingaceae; genus BRH-c54. The sequence goes on along the minus strand of JAHYJH010000027.1, from coordinate 29,359 downwards.
ATGATACCATTATAGTTACATTTTATGGCTCATCTGATTATATTAAAAAAGATGAGTATATCAATTTGCCAGCTAAATTGATACAGAATGGTATTGACCCACATATTCCGTGGCTATACAATTACAAACTTGATTTTAGATTCAAGTAGTGTAAGATTTAATCCCTCAATAAAATCGTTGATAACTATCGGGAGTACGCCCAACACCTTTAACTTTGCCTTAATAAAAATTTCTTTATTATTCTTTCAGTATATTTTTGATAAATAACTAAAGGTCTATTGTTTAGACACACTCTAAATTATAAATAAATGTATTTATTTCCAAATTTTTATATAAATTTGGGCTAATTCCTTTTTTTATTAACCACTAATATTCCATATTATGAAAAAAATAGCGTTTATCTTTTTGTTTGCTATGATAGCAAATGTTGTGTTCAGCCAGACAACACAACAACATATTATCCCTGATAACAGCATAGAACAAAACTACCTTACCTTTTTTGAGAGTTACATTAAACACCAAACTGATACCATTAACGCTTCGGATAGCTTAACGCTTAGAACTTTGGCTATGGGCTGTCCTTTTACCGATGGCGAAGTGGTGTATCAAGCACGATCCTTGTACAATGCTATTTATAAGAGCAATGTATTGTTTGAAGATGGATGTATATCAGCAACTGCACGTAACTCCTTTGGATTTTACAAAGAAGCTAAGCCCATCATTAGCAACGATAAATCAGGGCTATCGTACAATTTAGTACCCAATTATAGTTTTGAGAATTATACGGCTTGTCCGTCAGGGTCAGGTCAGTTTTCATTAGCTTTACCTTGGTCTGTTCTTTTTAATCCAGCGAACTATTTAAACAGTTGTGCAACAACAACTATGTACAGTGTTCCAACTCAAAGTTTAGGTACTACAATATTTAATTATCAAGAAGCACATTCTGGACAAGGATATGGTGATGTTATAGTATATAATGGAGTAGGTTCAAATTATAGATCATATGCAGAAAATCAACTCGTAACCACTTTGCAAAATGGCCAGTGCTATTATGTAGAATTTTTTGTTAATCGACCACATGGAAATTATGGTGGAAAATATGCTATTAACAATATGGGGTGTTTGTTTACTGATACTGCTATGAATACGAGTAATGGGGATGCTTTAAATGTGCAAGCTAATGTACTTAAATTTGGCAATCCCATCATTACCGATACGGCTAATTGGACACCTATTTCAGGTATTTATACTGCCAATGGAACAGAAAATTATATCTTATTGGGAAACTTTGCCAATGACATGAATACAGATACTTTGGATATGTTAGACGCAACATATCCAGGTGCAGTTTATCTTTTAGATGACGTATACGTTCTCCCTATTGACAGTATGCCTGACGGTATGCCTGCTTATGCAGGAGTAGATACCAATGTTACCATTGGCGATAGTGTGTTTATTGGGCAGCAAATAAGTAACTTAAATTGTAATTGGTATGATGAAATAGGCACATTAATAGCCAGTAATATTTCGGGTATTTATGTAAGTCCTACTAACACTACCTATTATGTAGTAGAACAAAACTTATGTGGTGTTATTACCTACGATACGGTAAATGTAGAGGTAATGCCAACAGGGATTAATGAACTATTCAATGAAAATAAGGTAAGAATATACCCCAATCCCACCACAGGAGAACTAAGTATAGAAATGCTACACCAAAATAGTGAGTGGAGCATCACTATATTTGATTTACAAGGGAGAACAGTAGTCCAACAATTAGTAAACAATAATAAAGTAACCTTAAAATTAGAGTTAGAAAATGGCGTTTATTTAGCACGAATAACCAATAAAAATACCAACGAAACCGTAATTAAAAAATTAATAATTAATCGCTAACCGTCATTGCGAGGCTTATCCTTACCGTCATTGCGAGGAATAAGGCACGAATAACGAAGCAATCTGTTTAATAGTACCGTCATTGCGAAGCCATAGCGAGGACGTGAGCGTAGGAGCTGAAGCAATCTGTTGAATAGGAACTCAAATTAAACAGATTGCTTCGTCATTGCGAAGCCATAGCGAGGACGTGAGCGTAGGAGCTGAAGCAATCTGTTGAATAGGAACTCAAATTAAACAGATTGCTTCGGGTTGCCAACCCACATTACCGTTAAAACCCTCGCAATGACGAAAAAAAAACTAAAACCAATGCGTAAAAAAATAATCCTATTGTTGATGCTCTTTGCTGGGGTTTCCCTCGACAGCAACTGCATTACCTTATGCGACTCTTGCTCCACCATATTATCGGGTACAATAACAACAAGCCCTGCATCCAATCAAACCTATTGCATCAATAATAATATTACAGTTACCGGAAATGTAACACTCCTTTTAAGTGAATTTCAAATTGACCCTAATGTTTCCATAACTGTTGATAATAATGCTGTATTAACTATTACAGGTTCACATTTGTATGCTTGTGATAAAATGTGGCAAGGAATATTAGTAAAACCTGGAGGAAGAGTGGTTGTTCAGTCTTTTGTTTTAGGTAATTTCATTAATCGTTCCTCCTTAATAGAGGATGCTTTTATTGCAATTGATGTTCAGGGAGATCCTTTAATTAATAACAATCCCTTAACAGTAAGTGATGCTACTTTTAACAGAAACGAAATTAGCATTCAAATTACTGATTATTCCACCATTATAGGTGCTACTACTTATCCGATGAGTGTAGTCAATACTGTTTTTACTTCTCGTGATATTGCATTTACTCCTAATTCCATCATTTGGCCTCATACTAATGTTATTAAAGCAACTACTCCTGTACCCGTACTACAATCGCCTTATATCAATAATGCTACTTATTCTCCGTCTAATATAAATGCGTATTTAAAACTTCCATTTATTGCAGGAACAAGAAAACCATTGGCAGGAATAAGATTAATAAGAGTAGGAAACACACAAACTCCTTTAACACCTATCTATCACTAAATTAAAATTGGAGCTCCTGGAAAACAAAAGTTTAATGTTTTTGATAATTTATTGATAGGAATAGATGCACACAGTACTAATTTTACGTGTGTCAACAACGTGTTTCAAAATAACCCAGCGAATCAAAAATTAGCTGTTGCTATCAACGCTATTGCAGAAAACCTTACCAACAATAGGCTAAGAGTTATTCCTGCCGCAGGGAAAAATTTTGCCAACCGTTTTTATGATGTAGGCAGAGCAATCAATTCCATAGACTATTACGAAAACATAGCTACTCATTGTGATGTTCGCAGTTCATGGAATACTACCGCTCCTTTTACATCACCTCCTGTATTTAATGGTAAGCATGGGTTTATTATACAAACCAACCGATTTAAAATGGTTAATTTTTCTAACAACAGTATGTATAACATAGAAAATGGAATTACTTTTTTCGGCAATTTCGGACCATTTCAAGGTGGCGGACCGATATTTAACGGTCAATATTCAGGACAAATCAATATTATTAACAATACAATACGTCCGCATTTACCCGGAAATACCGTTACAACCCAATATGTTGCCAACGCCATTACTGTTAGTAATGTGGTTAATGCCAACATCTTTTTTCTTCCTAACTCTACCATTAATGTAAATAGTAACAAACTTACGGAGGTATATCGTGGTATAGGCATAAGTACATGGACGAAAAAAGATGTAAAAACCAATAATAACACTATTTCGTTGGTAGAAGATGCGTTTACGGCTACCAATCCAACTCCATTACAATATGGTATAGCACATCAAGCTAACCGTGCAGCCACTAATTTTGGCAATAGCATTGCTGAAAATCTAGTAAATGGGGTTGGCATTACAGGCAGTGTAGTTTCAGGAAACCCAAATGTAAGAGCAATAGTTACGGCATTGTGTGGTAATCAGGTGGTACGTTGCAATACTGTAAACAACACTTTTAAAGGCATTGAGTTTAGGGGCGATAATTTCCCTACCTCATTTACCAATAATAGCATGACTACTCACCGCTATGGTTTTGTGCTAGACAATGCTGGATTTATTGGTGTACAAGGTAATACCACTAGCCCTACTGATAACCGATGGGTAGGTATGTGGAGCATCCCTAACTTTAAAACGGCAACATTGGCAAATCCTACAGCCTCCACTGCCATTGGCTCGGAGTTGTGGGTACGGAATACCTCTGGGGTGTTTAACCCGAATGGGTCGGGGTTTGTTCAGGTAGGTTTTCCTTTTCAAGATGATTACTTTAACGATGGAAGTGCTAACAGCACCTTAAAATATGTTACCAGTAATCCAATAGTTGTTGCCTGTAACACCATATCACCCTGCTGCCCAAGTACAGGAAAAATAGCCAGAATGGAGCAGGTTGTTCAAGAGCAAGAACTGTTGGTAAACAACATTGTTGAAACACGTTACATCAATAAAAACAAAGTATATCGGATGTTACGATCTGAACTCGATTTATTAGATAGTTCAACAGTATTGTTAGACTTCTACAATGACCGATTAATAAGCAACAGCGAAACGATGGCTGCGGTAGAAGAAGATTTTATGCTGCCCGATGTGTTGGCTGCCCAAGCCAAAACTTTTGGTATGATGGCAACCAACAGCATAGAACAGAACTACCTTACTTTTTTTGAGAGTTACATTAAACACCAAACCGATACCATTAACGCTTCGGATAGCTTAACCCTTAGAACTTTGGCTATGGGTTGCCCTTTTACCGATGGAGAAGTGGTGTATCAAGCCAGGGCTTTGTTCAATGCCATTTATATGAGCAATGTTATTTTTGAGGACAATTGTTCTTCCGGAAATGCCCGTATGATGGAATTTGCAGAAAACAGTGCTAACATATCATCAACAGATTTGCAAGTTACTATTTACCCCAATCCAAGTACAGGTTTAATTAATATTAATATGATGGATATGATACTGGATGAAATTAATTTGACCATCGAAGATATTAGTGGAAAAACTATATATACTAACACTCATTTTCAATTAACAGGAGGTATAGCACAATTAAAATTAAAAGTAGAAAATGGTATTTATTTTGTTCGTATAAGAGATAACATTACTGGTAAAGCAACTGTAAAAAAAATAATCATTAATGAATAAATATGAAACAAATGCACAAAAAAATATTTTTTTGTGCATTTGTTTTTATATTCAGTATAAAAACAAATGCACAATACAATTTAGTTCCGAATTCAAGTTTCGAAATTTATTCAAGTTGTCCGACAACTTCAGGTCAAATTGTGTTTTCTGCACCTTGGCAAAATCCTAATAATGGTACCCCTGACTACTTTCACGGATGTTCTTCCACGTTTGGAGTTCCATCTTATTGTAATTGTAGTTCAGTCTATCAACAACCTAATACAGGTGATGCTTATGTGGGTATATGGTGTTGGAATTATACAACAGACACTAGAGAATATATTCAAATTCAACTATTAGATACTTTAACTATTAATGATTGTTACTTAATTTCATTTTACACTAATCTTGTAAATTGGGCTAGAATTGCTTGTAATAATGTTGGTGCTTATCTTTCAGATACTGCCATAAATTCTACTTCTTTATTAATGGAATATCCTGCTCAAATAAAAAATTTTAATAACGAAATAATCACAGATACACTAAATTGGCATCGTATAGAAGGGATATATGTTGCTAATGGAAATGAATTGTTTTTAACTATAGGTAATTTTAATAATGATTTAACAACTGACACATTAACAGTAAATTTATCAAATTCTAATGCTGCTTATTACTACATAGACGATGTATCAGTAATACCCATAGACAGTATACCCGGAGGGATGCCTGCTTATGCAGGAGTAGATACCAATGTAATAGTGGGTGATAGCGTATTTATCGGGCAGCAAATAAGTAACTTAAACTGCAATTGGTACAATGCAATAGGTAGTTTAATAGCAAGTGGTACTTCGGGTATTTATGTAAGCCCTACTGTTAGTACATTTTATGTAGTAGAGCAAAACTTATGTGGTGTTATTACGTACGATACCGTAAATGTAACCGTTTTACCAGTAAGTATTTATGAATTACAAAGTAATAATAGTGTAAAAATTTACCCGAACCCTAATAATGGGAGTTTTACTATCACACACAACCTTGAGGGCAAAAATTACGTCTTAGAAATAGTTGATGTAATGGGTAAAGTGGTGCATCGTCAACTTTTAGAAATAAAGAGTAATAAAATACTAATAGATATTCATCAGTTATCAAATGGTATTTATTTTATAAACATACTCAACAACCAAACAAAAGAACAAATTATCAAAAAATTAATTCTGCAACATTAAAACCTTTAGCTATGAAAAAAATACTATTTATGCTTTCTCTTTTAATGATTATAAAAACCTCAAACGCTCAAATAACGTATTTTGATTATTTAGATTACACGTCTGAGTGGAGAAGTTACGGAGGTGGATGGAATGAAGTTTATTTTATTGAAGAATATACAACAACGTATTTTGATGGTGATACAACAATAAATGGGAACACGTATTACAAAAGGTATGTTTATTCTAATACAAATATGTACACAAGTCCAACATTTAATTTATATCTAACCGGTCCGACATTTATAAGAGAAGATAATAATAAAAATTTTTATGAATATTCTGTTTTAACAAATACAGAAACTGTTGCTTTTGATAATCAACTTGTAATTGCAGGAACATTAGGAAGTCCTTATCCAGAACTAAATGCAAATTGCTCAATCATATTAATTGATACTATATATTTAGGAACTAGACCATTAAAACATATTAGAGGAATAAATTATACACCATCAGGTCAATTAGAAGGAGTTGGAACAGTTGGTGCATCTTGTGCACTAGCGGTGGAGGGAAGTGTAAATTTAGTTTGTTATACCAAATCAGGTCAAAATATCCAATTCAACTCAATGGATTGCAATCTATTCCCAACGCCTTTAAGGACAAACTTAACTACTGCTATCCCCGAAAAATTAAATAACCCCGAGTTTTATATTTACCCCAACCCTAACAATGGAAGTTTCATTATTGATGTAGGTAATATTGAAAATGCAACTATCGAAATTTACAACATTTCAGGGCAACTTATTTTAAAGGAAAACTTTTGGAAGAGCAATACACCAATTAATTTAAAAGAAAATTCAAAAGGAATTTATTTTGTAAAAATAGAAACCGAAAATAAAGTAATTGTTAGGAAGATTGCCTATCAATAAAGAAACTTTACATTTAAGGAGCTGTTACAAAATAACCTTTACATTTCGTTTTTCAACAAAATTTTCATTATTTCTTTTGGATTAATAATTTTCAATACTAATCCCAGTATGAAGGCACATAGTAGGGATATTCCTATTTGTAAAATAAGTCCATCCATTAGTTTTGCTATCCAATGAAGCGTAAAAAATAGGGTTATCAAAAATATAATCATCCTAAAAATGAAGAAATAATTGATGGTAAAAGAGAATGTTTTTTTAGAAAGATAAAGTTGCCCAATGATAATAATACATTGTGTAATTAAGCTAGCATAAGCAGCTCCTAATGCTTTATATTCAGGAATTAAAAAACTATTTAGTCCAACATTAATAAGTACACCTATTAATGCAATTTTGTTGAGGGAAGCTAAACTTCCATTAGCAGTGAGTAGTGTTCCAAAAATATAAGAAGTAGCAATAAACACAAAACAAAACATTAAAACCACAACCACTTTTGATGATGAGTCGGTGTCGAAATGATACAATAAATTCATTATTTTTTCTGAAAAATTAAATGTGATTGCAGCAATGGTAATTGCCATCAAAAAAATTAAACTAAAAGACAATTTAACCAATGGAGCAAGGTCTTGTTTTTCTTTAATAAGATAAGCAAACATAGGTAAAAGTAAGCCAGCAAAGAGTACACCTATTTGATTAAAAGCATCCATTAATCGATACGCTTGAGCATAAATAGAAACTTCTTTTTCTCCGTCATCCAACATAAAATCAAGCATAACAGCATCAATGCGATAGTAAAATACCATGGTAAGTATAAGTAGTGCATAAGGAAAAGTTTGCCGAATGATTTTTTTCAGAAATGGAATATTAATTTTTAGTGTAAAATGAGCCGATTTAACCCAAACAATGGCAAAGACAATTAGTGCTGTTATCAAATAAGCCAATGTTTGAGCATAAATAAAATGAAGGATGGTGAATGAAAAGGAAAAAAAATTTCCCCAAAGCAATAAAGAACAAAAAAGTATCATTAAAGATTTATCTAACACAGATAGCAAACTATCTAGCCGAAAGAGCTGGAGTGCCGTGATGTTTGATCGTAAATACTGAACAAATGAAATTAAAAATTGATTGAAAGAGAGGAAAAGTAGTATGTAAAATCGTTCTGAATCATATCCTAAAACGAATCCAACCACAAGCGTGATAGCTAAATAAACAAGGAATAAAAGACCTTTAAAAATGGTTATTCCAGAGAAATATTCAGAAAGTAAATGGTTGTTTTGGGCAATGTTTCGGTTATTAAAATTGGTAATTCCTAAATCTAATACAATATTGAATAATAAGGAAAAATTAAAAAGAGCGAAATACATTCCGTAATCAAGCGGAAGCATGTTTTGAACAGTACGATCTATACCAAATATCCAAAAAGGCTTAATTAAAAAATTAAGTAGGAGTAATAATGCTAAATTGGTAACAAATTTTTTTTGCACTTTTCAATTGATTTGCAACAAAAATAACTTATTTGATGCAATATTATTACTTTCGTGTTAGAATGTGTGAATGTGAGGATGTGTACATGACTAATTACCAATTAGCTTTAAAAATAACTTAATTTAATTGAAGATAGCTGTAAATACTCGATTACTTATCAAAGATAAGATGGATGGCATTGGTTTGTTTACCTTTGAAATGTTTAGCATTATTACCAAACAGCATCCCGAAATTAGTTTTTATTTTATTTTTGATAGAAAACCTAGTGCTGATTTTATTTTTGGAGATAATGTGCATCCTGTTGTACTTTGGCCAAAAACACGACATATTTATTTGTTTCCTTTTTGGTATCAAATCATATTGAAAAAGGCGTTGAAAAGATTAAATCCTGATGTTTTTGTAGCAACTGACGGGATGTTTCCTTTAAGAAGTAATATCAATACGTTAGCCGTAATACATGACTTAAATTTTGAACATTATCCCGAAACACTCCCCAAAAATGTGTTGAATTATTACTTGAAATATTTTCCTCAATTTGCAAAAAAAGCGACTCGAATTGCTACCGTTTCTGAATTTTCTAAAAATGATATTGTGAATACATATCATATCAAAGAGGATAAAATTGATGTGGTATATAATGGTGCAAATAGTAAGTTTCAGCCTATTTCAGACAATGAAAAAAGCAATGTAAAAGCAAAATTTACGAATAACCAAGATTATTTTTTATTTGTAGGAACATTACATCCTCGTAAAAATATTCTTCGTTTGTTAATGGCGTTTAATCAATTTAAGGTAACTACAAAATCAAAAATGAAGTTAGTGTTGGTGGGTAAAAAAATGTGGTGGACAACTGAAATCAACGCTTTTTTTGAACAAATGGAAGCCAAAAGTGATGTTGTTTTTACAGGAAGAGTAAACGATGATGAATTAGCAAAGATTACTGCTGCTGCTTATGCAATAACTTATGTGCCTATTTTTGAAGGTTTTGGGATTCCTTTGGTAGAAGCCATGCAATGTGGAGTTCCGGTAATCACTTCCAATGTTACTTCTATGCCCGAAGTAGTTGAAGATGCCGGACTGTTAGTAAATCCTTTTTCAGAAGAGGAAATTACTCAAGCAATGATTAAAATTAGCAGTGATGAAAATTTAAGAAAAGAATTAGCGTTGAAAAGCATACAGCAAGCCACTAAATTTAGTTGGGAAAAATCGGCTCAGTTATTAATGGATGCTATTATGAAATCGGTGTATTAAACTCAAACTTATAAATGCAATTTTCGTGTGTTGGATAGGTCGCTTTAATATCAATGTCGTTCACTAAATCATTTATTAGCGATAATCCTAACGTATTTGATTTGAGTTTTTCATTAAAATCAAAGCATTTTCCTGAATTTGAAATACTTAAAATGGTGTTGTTTCCATTTTTTTTCAATTTAACTTCAACAAAGTAAGTGGGCGATGTAATTTCACCATGTTTGATACAGTTGAGCAATATTTCAGTTAAAATTAACCCCAAGTGTAACGCTATTCTAGAAGTTAATTCTAATTCAAGATAATCGATAGAAACCTTCATTTTTAAAACAGCAAATGACTGTTGAAATTCATTGGTTATTTCTTTTATATAATTACTCAAATTAACAGAAGTGTAATTTTTAGTTTGATGAAGTAAATCGTGTATCTTGAGCATAGCTATTACACGTTGTTCAAATTCTTTGAGTACTTCATTCACTTTGGAGCCTTCACTTTGGTTTTTTGCTAAATGAAGCAGGCTAATGAGAATGGAAAAATTATTTTTAACACGATGATTAATTTCTTTGATTAGCAAGTCTTTTTCTTTTAAAATTTCTTCGAGCAATTGATTTGCTTTTCTGCGTTGGCGAGCTTCTAAACTAGAAGTTAATATGATGCCTAAACTCATCGCAAATGTTTGTTCATCGTTGGAAAATTCACGCTCAATCTCCCCTGTTTTTTCTAAACATAAAACACCTATTAATTCGCCATCAATACGTAATGGAATGTCCATTAATGAAATGATGTTGTTGGGAATAGAATAGCTTTCATTGAGTTCCTTTGTATATTTATGCGAACGAATGTTGGGAATTAATAAAATTTTATTTTGACGTAAGGCATCAAAATAATTTGGACAGTCAGCTCTGTAAATAATGGTATTTTTAGAAAATTCGTCTTTGTTTTTATCATATTCTCCAAAAGAAACAATTTTTGTATGGTCATCATCAAATAGCCAAGCGTTGCACCTGTCAATTTCTAATAAATGCGTAATTCTTTTTGCACAAGCCAAAATTAATATGTCAATATCATCTCTTTTTAAGCTATGAATAGAGGACGCACTATCTAACTCTTCTAATAAATTAATTGATTTTTTCATTAATTATGTAATTTTTTTAAAGAAATTAAAACGCTAATTTACAAAAATTCACGATAAATACATTTTTTTTAACGACAAATATTTATTTTTTGTCGATTAAATTTTTTATGTCTAAATTAAAACTAAATAGCATCCATGCTTACTGTTTCTGAAAATAATATTATTTGTTACTTTTACTCAAATTTATAAAATGGATTCACCAACCAAATATCACTTTTTAAAATCTGCTCTAACAACAGAAAATACGTTGATGCATACAGAAAATTTTTTGCATTGGTTGGATGAAAAAAAGAAGCAAACACATCATAAAACTACCTTTATTCCATTTTCGGAAATGGAGAATTGGGGGTTTAACACCACTACAGGGAATTTAGAACACACAACAGGAAAATTTTTTTCTATTGAAGGAATATACGTTAAAACCAACTGGGGAAATGTTTCTGAATGGTCTCAACCTATTATTAATCAGCCTGAAATTGGTTTTTTAGGAATAATTACAAAAAAGTTTAATGACACACTTTATTTTTTGATGCAGGCTAAAATTGAACCAGGAAATATTAATGCAGTTCAACTTTCGCCAACCTTGCAAGCAACAAAAAGTAATTATACTCAAGTACATCAAGGAAACACACCTCTTTATTTAGATTATTTTTTAACCGAACGAAAGGATGTAACGGTTTTGTTAGATCAACTTCAATCGGAACAAGGTGCTCGATTTTTAAAAAAAAGAAACAGAAATATAATTGTTGAAATCACGGGTGAAATAGAAATTGAAGAACATTTTTGTTGGTTAACATTAGGTCAAATAAAAGATTTGTTGCAGCTCGATAATTTAATTAATATGGATACTAGAACCGTTATTTCGGGTATCCCTTTTGGAGATTTAAGCACTTTTGAAGGTCTTAAAAAAGAAGGAAACACGGATCTAAATAACTTTCTTATTTCTGAATTAGATAATTCCAACGCATTACACACTATAGAACATATTATTTCATGGATTACTCGATTAAAATCTTTTGCGGAATTAGAAGTAGAAAGAATACCACTAAACAGTATTAGTGATTGGGTAAAAGATGATTTTTCTATTCATCACAAAGACCATAAATATTTTTCAGTAGTTGCCGTAAAAGTAGAAATTGGAAATAGAGAAGTGAAAAGTTGGACACAACCATTAGTAAAATCTGCTCAAGAAGGGATTATAGCTTTTTTATGTAAAAAAATTAATGGAGTATATCATTTTTTGGTACAAGCAAAATTAGAATCTGGAAATTTTGATATTATTGAATTAGCTCCAACAGTTCAGTGCCTCACAGGAAATTATCGAAAAGGACAAAATGAATACGAAGTTGAATTTTTGGATGTGGTGTTAAATCCTGAAAAATTTAACGCCAAAGTGCTCTATAATTCCATGCAATCGGAAGAAGGAGGAAGGTTTTATCAAGAACAAAATCAAAATATGATACTTGAAGTTGATGCAAACTTCAATACAGAAGTTCCTGAAAAATATTGCTGGATGACATTAAATCAGCTTAAAGATTTTATAAAATTTAATAACTATTTAAATATCCAGTCGAGAAGTTTATTATCGGCTATAAGGTTTAAATAAAATAACTTTCCAAAAGTTTAGAACTTTTGGAAAGTTGCAACAAATAAATTATGCAAAAACTAAAAATAGGCGTTTTAGGTTGTGCCAACATAGCAAAAAGGAGCGTTATTCCTGCAATTTTATCTATTCCTGATTTTGAGTTGGTAGCTATTGCTAGTAGAACAGCAGAAAAAGCTCAAGAATATGCTGATTTATTTGGCTGTGAGGCTGTTGTTGGTTATCAAAATCTTATTGATAGAAAAGACATAGATGTAATTTATATGCCGTTACCAACAGGTTTGCATGAAGAATGGATCCTTAAAACCTTAGACGCAGGAAAGCATATTTTGATTGAAAAATCGTTGGCAATGAATTATAATTCAGCTCAATTAATGGTTGAAAAAGCAAAAGAAAAAGGATTGCTAATAATGGAAAATTTTATGTTTATCTATCATGGACAACATCAACTTGTAAAAAAAATTATCAATGATGGAAAAATTGGAGAAATTCGATGTTTTAGAAGTTCTTTTGGGTTTCCTCCATTGCCCGAAGCTAATTTCAGGTACAATAAAAAATTAGGAGGAGGAGCTTTGTTGGATGCAGCAGCCTACACAGTAAAAGCGAGCCAACTATTTCTCGGCATGGATTTAAAAGTGAAAGCATCAACATTAAAATACAACAACAATGGTGTTGATATTTTTGGAGGAGCATTTTTAGAAAATAGCAATGGACTATTTAGTGAAGTAGCTTTTGGTTTTGACAACTTTTATCAATGTAATTATGAAATTTGGGGAAGCAAAGGAAAAGTTACCGCTCATCGAGCTTTCACTCCCGCTCCAGATTTTAAACCATTAATAACTTTTGAACAACAAGGAACGATTGAAGAAATAGAAGCACCAGCCGAAAATCATTTTATAAATATCTTAAATGAATTTGTACGATGTGTTAATGAGCAAGATTTTACATTAAAATATAATGAAATACTGAATCAAAGTAGGTTGTTAGATGAGATTTTAAAATTAGGTATAAGGTGTTAGGAATTAGAGATTAGAGATTTCTGCGATAATCAGCGTTATCTGCGGGAAAATAACAGGAATTAATATTAAAAAACATGAGCAGACAAAGAGATTTTGATAATTTCGATGAATTTGCAGAAGATTATCGAGCAACACACAATAAAGCTATAGCTTTGAGTGGAACGGACAGCGATTTTTTTAGCGAATACAAAATTGTTGAATTAAAGAAATTTGAAGAAGCTTCAAAACCATATAGGATTCTAGATTTTGGTTGTGGAGATGGAAACAGTTCTGTTTATTTAAGAAAGCATTTTCCAAATGCAACAATTATTGGTGTTGATGTTTCTGAAGAAAGTATTAAACAAGCCAAAAAAAAAGAATTGCCAAATACTACATTTTCTGCATTTAACGGAGAAAAAAATTCCGTTTAACAATGAGGAGTTTGATTTAATATTCACATCTATGGTTTTTCATCACATCAAACATCAATTGCATGAGGGTATTTTAATGGAAATTAAACGCATTTTAAAACAAGGTGGTAGGTTCTATAATTTTGAGCATAATCCTAACAATCCCTTAACCAGAAAGGTAGTGAATGAGTGTGAATTTGACAAAGATGCTGTTTTACTCTCTCCTTTCTACCATAAATCCATCATCATAAAAAGTGGATTAAAACTAAATCAACTCAATTACACTATTTTTTTTCCTCGACATAAAATTTTTAAAATTTTCCATTTTACAGAAAAATTGCTATCTTGGTTGCCGATTGGAGCACAATATTATGTGAGAGCTGTGAAATAACAAATAACAAATAACAAATAGCAAATAACAAATAGCCGTAACTAAAATAGGCTTTGGGTAATGGAAAAGTCCCCCTTCGGGGGATTTAGGGGGCTAATATCAAATAACAAATAACATTGAACTCAACAATAGAAATATCCATAGTTAGTCCAGTTTATAAAGCAGAGAACTTGGTTGATAAGCTTGTAGAACGAATTATAGAATCAGTTTCTAAACTTACGGATAGTTTCGAAATTATTTTAGTAGAAGACAACGGTCCCGATAATTCTTGGGCGAAAATTAAAGAAAACTGTACTAAATATCCTTTTGTAAAAGGAATTAAATTGAGTAAAAATTGTGGTCAGCAACATGCCCTGCAAGCTGGTTTAGATGCAAGTAAAGGTAAATATATTATTACCATGGATTGTGATTTACAAGACCAGCCCGAAGAAATTTATAAATTACTAAACAAAGCAAAAGAAGGTTACGAAATTGTTGCTGCTAGCCGAGAAAACCGAAAAGATGATTTTGTAAAAAAAATAGCTTCAAAATGGTTTTATGCCGTGCTAAGCTACCTAACAGAAACCAATCAGGATAATACAGTTGCCAATTTTGTTTGCTACAACAGAAAAGCTGTTGAAGCCATGAAATTGATAGGAGATAAAAATAGATATTACCCAATGTTGCAACAGTTGGTTGGTTTTAACTATGTGAAAGTACCCATTCAACATGCCGAAAGAGAGGATGGAAAATCTTCTTATTCATTAAGAAAACGACTAAAATTAGCCATTAATACCATACTTACTTTTTCTGACAAACCACTTCGGTTAACAGTTAAATTAGGTGTGTTTCTCTCTTTTTTCTCAATTCTTGCAGCAATTGTTTTAGTAATAATGTATCTTTTGGGAGACTATAGAACAAACGGTTGGGCAAGTTTAGCGTTGTTGCTTAGCTTTTTTTCAGGAGCTATTATTTCAGTGTTGGGTATGGTTGGGTTGTATGTTGGGAGAATTTTTGAAAGCGTTAAAAATAGACCTACTTATATCATAAATGAAATAATCAATTGAATAAATTAAGTGTCATATTAGTTCTCTTATTCATAGGTTTTTCACAATTTCTTACTGCACAAAAATTTGCCGACAAAAAATTCTATTTGGTAGATTCTCTTGACTTAAAATCACTAACTAAAGAAGATAGAACCATCATTGACTCTGCATTAACAATTTATCACAATACAAAGAATGATTCCATTCAATTGTTGCAGTTAAATATGCTTATTGCAAGTTGTGAAAATCAAATTTGGATAAAGTATAATGATTTTTTAATGCAGAGATCACTAAAATTAATTGAAAATAAAAACATAAGTAAATCATTATTAAATTTTTATAAAAAAAATCTTGCTTCTTGTTACAACAATTTAGGATTTTATTATTTTGGTATAGACAACAATGAAAAAGCAATTTCTTTTTTTGAAGAAGCAATTAAAATTAGTGAAGAAATAAGTGATAAAGCAGTTATTCCTACTGCTCTAAATAATATAGGTTTTATTTTTAAACAACAAGGAGATGTGCTTAGAGCATTGGATTATTATCACAGGTCTTTAAAATTAAACAAAGAATTAAATGAACAAGAAGAAATAGCTTTAGCATTGAACAATATTGGTAGTATTTATTTTAAAATAGAAGAACATGATAAGGCACTAAATTATTTTAGAGAAGCTTTAATTATAGAAAAAGAAGTTGGTAAAAAGAAAAATATAGCTCGTGTGTATAGCAATATTGGTTCCGTATATGCTGCCCAAAATAAAAAAAGAGACGCCATTGATTACTTCGACCAATCGTTAAAAATTTACACAGAAATTGATATCAAAAAAGGAATGGCAACATCAATTAGCAAAATAGCAACACTTGAAATGAGTATGATTGATGAATTTAATGAAAATAAAAAATCATCTTTAAACTATATTTTACTAAAACACAAAAAAGCATATCAAATATACAAAGATATAAAAGACAATGAGGGAATAGCTTATGCTTTAAACAACATAAGTTTAACTTATACAGCATTGGGAGAAATTAATTCAGCTTATGACTATGCTACAAGAAGTTTGGAGATTGCCAAAAAAATTGGATTCCCAGAAACGATTAAAAATGCAGCTCAAGTATTAAAAAATATTTCATATCAAAAAAGAGAATATAAACTAGCCTATGAATTGCAAGAACTGTATTATGAAATGCAAGATAGCATGAGTAATCTTTCAATAAAAGAGGCAACTATTCAAAAACAATTTCAATATCAATATGAAAAAAAATTAATAACAGATAGCATACAAAATAGTGAAAAAGAAAAAATTGTTAAAGCTGAAATAACCTTAAAAGATGAACAAATAAAACGTCAGACTACAGAGCAGTATGCCTTGTTTGGAGGGGTATTCATTTTAATTGTATTTGGAGGAATTACCTTTAAGCGTTACAAAAAAAGTCAGTTACAAAAAAATATAATTGCCCAACAAAAACAACTTGTAGAAACCAAAAGTAAAGAAATAACAGATAGTATTAATTATGCAAAACGCATACAGGATTCAATTTTACCTCCAATTTCGGAGTTAAAAAAACAACTCAAAAATAGCTTTGTTTATTACCAACCCAAAGACATTGTTGCGGGTGATTTTTATTGGTTGGAAAGCGTTGATGGTACGATGTTGTTTGCAGCTGCTGACTGTACTGGTCATGGTGTTCCTGGAGCAATGGTAAGTGTGGTTTGCAATGGAGCTTTAAATAGAGCAGTAGGCGAATATAAATTAGCTAAACCATGTGAAATTCTTGATAAAGCTAGAGATTTGGTAGTAGAAACATTTGAGCGAAGTGGCGATGAAACAAGTCTTAGAGATGGAATGGATATTTCGCTTTGTTGCCTTAAACTTTTGGAAAGTTCTGCAACACTTCAATGGGCAGGAGCAAACAATCCAATATATATTATTAGTCCAACCGTTATTGCGAGTGCAACAGCCTACCGAGAAATCGGTACAAGTTGTCCCGACCTTTCGGGAAAGCAATCTGTAGAAAATGAGCAGACCGCTTTAGTTCCCTTGGTAACTCGCCATGACGAAAAATATGAACTTATTGAGATTAAACCTAACAAACAGCCAATAGGAAAACATTTCAGACAAGATTTATTTACTAATCACACCATTAACTTACAAAAAGGAGACACAATTTACATTTTTACTGACGGATATGCAGATCAATTTGGTGGAGAAAAAGGTAAAAAATTAATGTATAAACCATTCAAAGAACTGTTGCTTTCCATACAAGAAAAAACGATGGATGAACAAAAAATAGTATTAGAACAGTTTTTTGAGAATTGGAAAGGAAGTTTAGAACAAGTTGACGATGTCTGCGTGATTGGAGTTCGTATATAGCGAACGAACAAGAACGCTTAGACATCGCAATCCTCGTGAAGCGAAGCGAAACGGGATGGACGATGTTTGTGTCATAGGCGTTAGAATATGATACAAACGAGTCAGCCTGTCCTGAGTGAAGTGCAACGGAATCGAAGGAATGTTTGTAGTTGGCGTTAGAATATAAAAATAAATAGAATTGAAAAAAATAATTATTTTACTGCTATTTTATTTGTCATTTGTAGAAACACTTTTGGCACAAGTTTATCCAACGAAGCATTATGGACTAAAGGAAGGGTTGCCTAACTCTTTCGTAACTCAAATTTTTCAAGATACTCAAGGTAATATTTGGTTCACAACTTCAGGGGGAGGTTTTTCAAAATTTAATGGTTCTTCATTTAAAAATTTTGGGTTAGATAATGGGCTACAAACAGAACTTGTTAGATGTGTTACTGCCGATTTAACTGGAAAGTTATTTGTTGGAACTACAGGCAACGGAGTTTATAAGTTAGTAAAAGATACATTGATTTCAATATGCTCTGACTCACTTCCTAAAGGAATTTATGCAATAAAAGGAGACAAATATGGGTATGTTTGGGTTGGTACTGACAAAGGATTGTTTCAAATAACCTCAGATGAAAATTGCATTAATTATACAAAAAAACTCAACCTTCCTGAGGGTCCAGTTACCCATATTAGCGAAGATAAGCAAGGCAATATATGGTTTGCTTACGATGAATATATTGGGTTGTTTAAATTAGCACTGCCATCAGCAAATGTTGTTCAGCAATATGACTCAACAAATGGATTAACATCTGGTAGGATATTAAGCTCTTTTCACGATAGTAATAATGACACTTGGATAACCACTTTCGAGGGATTATATGTGATAAAAAACAATCAAAAAAAGGCAACAAAAATTAACCACAAAGATATTCCGAACTTTTATCTTTATGAAATAGTAGAGCCTAAAGAAGGCTTACTTTTAATAGGTTCACATGAAGAAGGAATTATATTTTATGATACCAAAACAAATCAAGTTATAAAAAAAATAGGCTCTAAAAATGGTTTAAAAGCGGAGATTGCTTTTAGATTGTTTCAGGATGTTGAAAATAATATTTGGGTTAGTTCTTGGGGAATGGGTGTTTCTAGGTTAAGCCTAACAGGATGGTCTAAAATTGACGAAAATACAGCAACAACAAATAAATTAATATATAACATAATACCTTCAAAAAATGGAGTGATATGTAGTACCCCAGACGGAATTATTGAATATGACAACAGCAAACCAACACCTCTTTATCCTGAATTTATCAAAGGGAATGTTTTTGTGAGTTTTAAGGATGAAAACATTATTTTTTGTGCTAAACAAAAAAGTCTTTTGGTTTTTGATGTGGGCAAAAGAAAATTAATTCAAAGAGAAGAAGAATACTTAAAAGGAGTGCGAGGAATTACAAAAAGCAAGGATGGTAAAATTTATTTTGCTTCTTGGGGTGGAGGAATAAGTGTGTATGAAAACAATCAATTTTCAAAAATTACAGACTCTATTGTTTCGCAAGTAGATCATTATTATTGTGCTTTTACCAGTTCAGATGGTAACGTGTGGTTCGGCTCATGGGATGGAGGTGTTATTTATTTTGACGGTTATTCATGGAAAAGAATTTCTACCGAAAATGGGCTGCCGACCAAAAAAGTAACAGTAATTAGCGAGGATTTTTCTAATAATATGATTTTTGGAACAAATGGAGGAGGTGTTGTTTTATTTAAAGATAATCAAGCTAAAATAATTAATCATAAAAACAAGCTGCTTACTAATTCAGTTTTTTCAATTAGTTGCGACAGTAATAGTATGTGGATTGGTTGTCAAGGTGGAGTGTCTAAGTATAATTTTGAAACAGGAAAGATTGAAAACTATGATTATTCAACAGGGTTTGATGGAGATTGTTTGTTGGGTAGTATGACTAAAACAGATAATATTCTTTGGGTTGGAACCACTAACTCCTTATGGAAATACGATGAAAAAGATGTTTTAAAAACAACTATATCTTTAAAAGCAATAATAGAAACAGTTTCTGTAAATAATTCTCCAATAGAACAAACGCAAAATGTTTTTTCTTATTTAGAAAATAAGTTCAGGTTTGCTTATTACACTTCACAAATGTATCAGAATGAAAAAGTGTTATTTCAATATCGCTTAATTGGAGTTGACACAGCATTTTCTTTAGCTACTAGTCAAAAAGAAGTAAGTTACATAGAATTACCTGCTGGCAAATACACTTTTGAAGTAAAAGCCTGTTTGGATGATGTTTGTTCAACTAAAAATGCTTCATACTCATTTAAAATTTCACCCCCTTTTTGGGAAACATGGTGGTTTAGACTATTATCCGGATTAACTATCATTATGCTGTTTTATTTATTTTATCGGTTACGCACCGAAACTTTAAGAAAACGTCAGGCTGAACTTGAAAGAATGGTTGATATTCGCACATTTGAAGTGGTTCAAGAAAAAAAAGAAGTAGAACGTCAGAAACATTTGGTGGATGAAAAAAACAAAGAAATTACAGATTCTATTACTTATGCCAAACGCATACAGGAAGCCATTTTACCATCAAGATATTCATTAGCCGAAAACCTACAAAATGGTTTCATATTATTTAAACCCAAAGACATAGTAAGTGGCGATTTTTATTGGCTAGAAAAACAGCAAGAACAGCTATTTTTTGCAGCAGCAGATTGCACCGGACATGGAGTTCCTGGAGCAATGGTAAGTGTGGTTTGTGCTAATTCCCTTTCTAAAGCATTACTTGAAGAAAATATTACTGATCCAGGTAAATTACTAGATAGAACAAGAGAATTAGTAGTACAACGATTTGAAAAAAGTGGTGAAGATGTAAAAGATGGAATGGATATTTCTTTATGCTCGCTTCAATTCTCAGAAAACTCAAAATCATCGAAAAGTTTTGCATCACTTCAATGGGCTGGAGCCAACAATCCATTATGGATTGTTAGAAATCACGAACTTATTGAATACAAAGCCAACAAACAACCCATAGGTAAGGTTGATAGCCCTCAAGCATTTACCACACACACTATTGAGTTGCAAAAAGGCGATACCATTTACATTTTTACTGATGGTTTTGCTGATCAGTTTGGAGGAGAAAAAGGTAAAAAATTTATGTATAAACCCTTTAAAAATTTACTTATGTCCATTCAAGATAAAAATATGGATGAACAAAAGGAACTATTGGAGCAGCATTTTGAAAATTGGAAAGGAAGTTTAGAGCAAGTGGATGATGTTTGCATCATAGGCGTTAGAATATGATGTAAACGAATCAGTTTACCCTGAGCGGAACAATAGTGAAGTCGAAGGAATGTTTGTGTGATTGGAGTGCGTATTTAAAAAATAGTTGTTTTTTTTGTGTACCTTAGCTGACCTTAAATAGAGTTTGTCCAT
Organism: Vicingaceae bacterium; assembly: GCA_019429185.1. Taxonomy (GTDB): domain Bacteria; phylum Bacteroidota; class Bacteroidia; order Flavobacteriales_E; family Vicingaceae; genus BRH-c54. Next base: position 8,028 of record JAHYJH010000027.1, on the reverse strand, counting down.
AATGTCCGATATCTTCGTTATTCTCGACTTTCAAATCAGTCATGTACTTTATAGTACACTCCTGATTCTCAAGTCATCGAAACCTCAATCTCGAACATTCTGAACCAAACTCTCGACTTTATGGATAGACACTAAATAATGCTAAGATTATGTCAAAAAATATAAGTGAATTATCAAGTAGAAAAGGATTGAAAACCAATCTTTTTGAAGAATTAGGAAACGCAGCTCAGCAAACAGGAACTCCAAACGATACAGCGTTAGAAAGATTAGCCAACGAATTTTTGCTTGGCAAAGCAGTTACTTACGGAACAGCTAGTTTTTATGATTTTACTAAACCTGAAAATCAACATAAAAAAGTGTATGTGTGTAACGGTAGTGCCTGTGTTTGTGCTGGAACGCAAGAAAAAGTTACAAAAGAATTAGAAAACCACTTTTCAGCTAATGAAATAGGACACATGACTTGCTTAGGCAGGTGTTATGAAAACAGTGCTTTTCATTATAAGGGTAAAAATTACTCAGGGAAGGATATTAATAACTTCAAAAGCTCCCTGACCCCTGAAGGGGGGGGAAGTTCACGCTCAAAAAGCCTCCCTCTCGGGGAGGTTGGAGGGGCTATCCTTACATCACCTTTCGATGGTTTTGAAAAACACTATGCACTTTTAAAAGCAGCTTTGAAAAAAACGCCCGATGAATTACTAACTGAAATAAAAAATTCAGAAATAAGAGGTAGAGGTGGAGCAGGTTTTCCAATGGGTTTTAAATGGGAATCCTGTAAAAACGAAAAAAACGACACTAAATTTATAATTTGTAATGCCGATGAAGGTGATCCAGGTGCTTACTCCGACCGATATTTATTAGAAGAAAGACCTCATTCCGTGCTTTTTGGAATGATGATAGCCGGATTTATTACAGGTGCAGCATGGGGCGTGTTGTATATCAGAGCCGAATATCCTGAGGCTGTTGATATTGTTCAAAAAGCCATTGATGAATTACGACAAAACAATTTATTAGGTAAAAACATTGATAATTCAGGATTTAATTTCGATTTGAAAATAATAAAAGCACAAGGAGCTTATATCTGTGGTGAAGAAACGGCTTTGATTAATTCAATTGAAGGACAGCGACCAGAAGTGCGTACACGTCCACCTTATCCAACTCAACAAGGGTTATTTAACAAACCAACCATAGTTAACAATGTAGAAACATTGGCTGCGGTTTATAGTATCATTAAAAATAGTGGAAAAGTTTACGCTCAATTAGGCACAGAAAAATCAAAAGGAACTAAATTAGTTTGTTTAGATAGTTTTTTTAAAAACCCTGGAATTTATGAAGTTGAAATGGGAACTCCGCTCAAAACAATTATTCACGAATTAGGAGGAGGATTTAAAGAACCTGTAAAAGCCATGCAAATTGGCGGTCCATTGGGTGGAATTGTTCCTGTTACAAAAATAGACGAACTTTCTTTAGATTTTGAATCATTTGCTCAACAAGGATTTTTACTCGGACATGCATCTATAATTTGTATTCCAGAAAAATTTCCTATGATGAATTATTTAGAACATTTATTTGAATTTGCAGCCTATGAAAGTTGTGGAAAATGTTTTCCTTGTCGCTTAGGAACAAAGCGTGGACAAGAAATGACCCAAAAAGCATTGAATGGCGAATATAAAATAAATAAAACATTATTTTTAGATTTATTAACCACCTTACAACAAGGCTCGCTTTGTGCTCATGGCGGAGGCATACCTTTGCCAATAAAAAATGCACTTACCTATTTTGATAATGAATTAAAACCTTTTTTTAGCTAATTCCTAAACCTCCAATTTTTATGAACAATATAGCATATATAAACAATCAGCCTTATGCGTTTAATCAAAATGAAAGCATATTAAACTTTGTAAAACGTATTGAAGGCGAAAAAATAATCCCCACTTTGTGTGATGCACCTAATCTCGAAGCATTTGGTGCTTGTAGAGTTTGTAGTGTTGAAGTTGCATTAGAAAAAGATGGGAAAACAAAAACGGTTGCTTCTTGTCATACTCCTGTAACCAATGGTATTTATATTTACCATGATACTGAGCAAATTTTAGCCCTTAGAAAAAATATCATTGAATTGGTATTAACCGATCATCCGTTAGATTGTTTAACCTGCGAAGTAAATGGAAATTGCGAACTGCAAGATGTTGCTGCAAAGGTTGGTATAACTGAAGTTAGATATCCTGTAGGAGAAAATCATCTTAACAGAGTTAAAGACATTTCTCATCCATATATGCGTTCGGAACTATCCAAATGTATTAATTGCTATCGCTGCGTAAGAGCTTGTGATGAAGTGCAGGGAGAAATGGTGCTAACCATGGCTGGAAGAGGTTTTGATGCTCATATTGTAAAAGGAATTAACCAATCTTTTATGGAATCCGACTGTGTGAGTTGTGGAGCGTGTGCTCAAGCTTGCCCTACCAATGCTATTTCAGATGTATTTCAATCGAAATCAGTGCAAGCAACTAAAAAAACAAAAACCATTTGTACTTACTGTGGTGTAGGTTGTAACCTCGAAGTAGCAACTGTTGGAGGTAAAATAAAATCCATCCAAGCTCCTTATGATGCTGAAGTAAATTTGGGACATACTTGCTTAAAAGGAAGGTATGCTTTTAAATTCTATAACCATCCAGATAGATTAAAATCTCCTATGATTAAGCGAAATGGAATTTTTGAAGAAGTTACTTGGGATGAAGCGTATGAACATATTGCTACAAATCTAACCAACATAAAAACTAATAATGGGCCTGATGCTATTGCAGGAATATCTTCGGCAAGAACACCTAATGAAGAAAACTATTTAATGCAAAAGTTTATTCGTGCAGTAATAGGCTCTAATAATATTGATTGTTGTGCAAGAGTTTGCCATTCCCCTACGGCTTTAGGTATGCAAAAAGCATTTGGTACTGGAGCTGCCACAAATTCGGTTGAAGATTTAAACCATACCGATTTTATTTTTATTATAGGAGCAAACCCAACAGATGCTCATCCTGTAACAGGAGCTAAAATAAAGCAAAAATTAATGCAAGGTGTTAAAAGTATTGTGGTTGATCCAAGAAAAATAGAATTAGCAAAATATGCTACCTATCATTTACAATTACGTCCCGGAACAAATGTAGCACTATTAAATATGATGTTATATTTTATCATTAACGAAGGATTAGAAGATAAAGACTTTATAGAAAGCAGGTGTGAGGGTTACGAAGAAATGAAAGCAGAAATCCTAAAATTAGACATCAACGAATTAGAAAAAATTACAGGAGTTGATAAAAATTTGGTAAAAGAAGCTGCAATGGCTTATGCTAATGCCAATGCAGCTATGGAGTTTCATGGCTTAGGAGTAACTGAACATACGCAAGGAACTTTTACGGTTCAATTAATTGCTGATTTGGCAATGATTACAGGAAATGTTGGTAAAAAAGGTGCTGGAGTAAATCCATTAAGAGGGCAAAACAATGTTCAAGGAGCTGCAGATATGGGAGCTCAACCTCATCAGGGAGCAGGTTATTTAGATGTTACCAACCCAGAGATAAACCAACGATACAATGCGTTTTATGGGGTTGATGTTCCTATCCATGTTGGCTACAAAATTCCAGAAATGTTTGATGCTGCCATCAATGGAGATTTAAAAGCATTATGGATTATTGGTGAGGACGTTGTTCAAACAGACCCGAATACGCAAAAAGTAATGAAAGCTATGGCAAGTTTAGATATGTTGATAGTTTCAGAACTATTTATGACAGAAACAGCTAAAATGGCTACAGTTCTTCTTCCAGCCTCATCATTTCTTGAAAAAGAAGGAACTTTTACCAATGGTGAACGAAGAATACAAAAAGTACAAAAAGTTGTTGAACCAATTGCTGGAACAAAACCTGATGGACAAATAATTGTAGAAATGATGCGTAAAATGGGATATAATCAATGCGATTACACAGCTGATAATATGTTAAAAGAAATTTCGCAAATTGTTCCATTCTTTGCTGGTGTTAAATGGGATGAATTAGGCAATAATGGTAAACAATGGCCCGTGCTTGCTGATGGTTCTGACACTAAAATGATGCATATTGAAGGCTTTAAAAGAGGTAAAGGTAAATTTGAATTTTTTGCTTATAAAGAAAGCAATGAGGTGCAAACACATGGAAAGGATTATCCTTACATTATTACTACCAACCGAGAATTAGAACATTACAACTGTGGAGCAATGACCAGAAGAACTGGAAATGTAGAAATTCTTACAGAAGATGTGTTGTTAATTCACCCTGAAGATGCTAAAACTAATTTTATAGAAGATGGTGATATGGTTTGTATTGAAAGCCCGAGAGGAAAAGTAGATATTAAAGCTAAAATTACGAATGAAGTGAAACCTGGAATTTTGAGCTCAACATTCCATTTCCCTGAAATTATGCTAAACAACATTACCTCAAACGAACACGATAGCGAAGCCATGTGTCCAGAATATAAAGTAGTGAGTTGCAGAATTAGAAAAAGTAAGGGAAAACGTGTTTTGGTAGAAGGATGAAATAGAATTCTTTATTTGATTAAACGTATGCTTTTACCCTGATTATTTATATGTTAGTTTGGAGAACCCTCATATAATTCGTACCTTTGCTTGAAATCAATCAAAAAAGATGGTTCTCAATTTAATTATCACTTTTCTTAATTCTTATTTCTATCGCTGACCGTTCTTGCTATTTTTTTTAACTTATTAATTCAAAAAAAATCAAGAAAAAACACATGGAAATTTTACTTATAACACCACAAACAGGGAAACACTTAGTCTTTAACGATACTAAAATTGTTACTTTTTTATACGAACATTTAGATCAATATGGAGATGCCAAAGAGGCGATTCAAAAATGTATTGACTATGTGTTTACACCTAACAAGGGCGGCTTAATTTTATTAGCTATAGATAATAACGAAATTGTGGGTGCTACCATCATCAACAAAACAGGGATGAGTGGCTATATTCCCGAAAATATTTTAGTGTATATTGCTGTAAACAAAAACCAACGAGGAAAAGGCGTTGGAAAACAACTCATGCAAAAAGCCATAGAAAACACGGAAGGCGATATTGCACTACACGTTGAAAAAGATAATCCTGCTAAATTTTTATATGAAAAAATGGGATTTAGCAATCCGTATTTAGAAATGCGTTTAAAAAAATAATTAGAGTCTGTCTGTTAAGTCCGATTTCATCGTTATTCTTGTTTTAAAAACCAGTCATTTACAAAAGTAAACGCTTGATTTTCAAAACTGCGAAAGCCTCGAACTCGAACATTATGACTCAACCTCTAAATTACAGACAAACATGGATAACGAAATAATAAGTTTAAGAAAAGAACTGCATCAGCATCCTGAAGTTTCAGGAGAAGAGTTTGAAACAAAAAAAAGAATTATTGCTTTTTTTGATAAGCTCCAACCCGACCAAACGGTACATTTGGGAAAAACAGGAGTCGCTTTTGTTTTTAACGGAAAAGCTCCCGGAAAAACCATTATGCTTCGTTGCGAGCTCGATGCTTTGCCTATTCAGGAGATTAACACCTTTGATTACATATCTAAAACTGAAGGAAAAGCTCATTTGTGTGGACATGATGGTCACATGAGTATATTAGCTGCTACAGGAAAACATTATAGCAATAACCGACCTGAAAAAGGAAAAGTTGTGTTGCTTTTTCAACCTGCGGAAGAAAATGGTGCAGGAGCTAAAGAAGTGCTTATAGATGCTAATTTTAAGCAAATCGAACCTGATTATGCTATTTCTTTGCATAATGTTCCAGGCTATAAAAAAGGACAAATAGTTTATAAATATGGAAACTTCACTCCTTCTGTAACAAGCATTATTATTAAGCTTACAGGTAAAACTTCACACGCTGCCGAACCACACAAAGGCATTAATCCTTCGTTGGCAATAAGTAAAATAACACAACAAACAATAGCTCTTGCCAGAAATATTGAAGATGATGAACATTACACCGTAATCACTCCTATTTATACACACATTGGAAGTAAGGCTTATGGAACTTCAGCAGGATATGGAGAAACGCATTTTACTGTAAGAACATTAAGCAACGAACGAACGAAAGCACTTTCTGATAAAATCACATCGTTAGCTGAAAACATTGCTAAAGAAGAACAATTAACCATTGTTATTTCTTTTACAGAAGCTTTTGAAGCCAATGAAAACAATGCCAAAATAGTTGATGTTATTAAACAAACTGCAAAAGAAAACAATTTTGATACTTTAGAAAAACCATCCCCTTTTCCTTGGGGAGAAGATTTTGGACTTTTTACTGTAATTTATAAAGGAGCAATGTTTGGATTGGGTTCGGGAGAAGATACTCCCCGACTGCATAATCCTGATTACGATTTTCCAGATGAAATTGCTCCAATAGGAACCGCTATGTTTGTTAATATAGCACAAAAACTACTAACTTAAAAATGGACGTTACCTCAACAATAGAAATTAATAAAACTGCATACAAAAACAACCTATTATTCATACGTTCGCTCATTGGTGAATCTTGTATTTTCTCATCTGTAATTAAAGGAAATGCCTACGGACATGGCATAGAAACTTTTGCTCCAATGGCTGAAGAAATTGGAGTTAATCATTTTTCTGTGTTTAGTGCTTACGAAGCTTATCGCTTAAAAAAAGTAAGTAATGGCGAAAGCACCGTAATGATTATGGGGGTTGCAGATTCTACAAATGAATTGGAATGGGCTATCAATTTAAACATAGAATTTTTTGTGTTTGATTTAGAAAGATTACAAAAAGCCGTGAAAATTGCCAAACAACTAAAGAAAAAAGCCATTGTCCACATAGAAATTGAAACAGGCATGAACAGAACAGGTTTTAGTGTAGATGAACTAAAAGATGTTATTCATTTTATTGAAGATAACAAAACCTATTTGGAAGTAAAAGGTTTGTGTACGCATTTTGCCGGAGCAGAAAGTATTACCAATTATTTTAGAGTAAAAAATCAAATTTTAGCCTACAACCGAATATTGAAATTCTTTACAACGAACAACATTAACTTTAAGCAAAAACACTTAGCATGTTCGGCTGCTGTTATTAATTATCCTCAAACGATAAATGATTTAGTTCGAGTGGGAATAATGCAATACGGTTTTTGGCCCAGTAGAGAATCGCAAATGAAATATTATACAAAAAATAAAATTAATACCAATCCACTGCAACCAGTAATCTCTTGGAAAAGTTATGTTATGGGAACAAAATCTGTAGCTGCGGGAGAATATATAAGTTACGGAACAACGGTGTTGGCAGAAACCGACATGAAAATTGCTACTATTCCTGTTGGCTATGCACATGGTTTTAGTCGCTCATTAAGTAACCAAGGGAAAGTAATTATTAACGGACACCGTGTAGATGTGATAGGTTTTGTTAATATGAATATGATGATTGTTGACATTACAAATGCACCGAATGTAAAAAAAGGAGATGTGGCAATTTTAATTGGTGAACAAGATGGAATTGCTATTTCTGTTGCTTCTTTTGGAGAAATGAGTAACCAATTGAATTACGAACTACTAACCCGATTACCCGAAGATATTCCTAGAAAAATTATAAAATAACTGAACGATGGCATTTATAGAACTTTATAGCGATAAACTAAAAAAGAACTTTCACTATCTTAATACTCTTTTCAAAAACAACAATATAGAATGGGCTGTTGTAAGTAAACTATTGTGTGGTAACGAGCTTTATCTTAAAGAACTACTTAAATTAGACATTAAAGAAATTTGCGATGCTCGTGTAAGCAATTTAGTAAAGATTAAAAAACTTGCACCTGAAATTAACACCGTTTATATCAAGCCTCCTGCAAAAAGAAGTATAAAAAAAATCGGAACTACTTAGATGATGGTAGTAAGTAAAAATTAACATATAATTTTATGGACTATGCAAATATAATATTTATCCTATTTTTGTATCATATTTTATTTAACTACAATAATAATATGAGTATAATA
>JAHYJH010000178.1 GCA_019429185.1 Vicingaceae bacterium | reverse complement strand
ATTCTAAAACTTAAACCCTTATTTTATTGGGATATTTAAGATTAATAGGATTAAATCAGTTTTTTAAAGGTCTTTTTTGACTGAATTTAACATTTTTTTAACTTATGACCTGCAACTTGGGTTAATCCTGTAGTTCCATAAAAAATACCCCGCTCTCATCCCACTTGTGAGTAATTATAAATTCATCCTATTTAATCAATTAAAAATTTATCTTTTACCCACTTCCCTAAGGAGCAATTCTAGTAATTTTCCAATCCTTATTTTCATTTCGAGTATAAACCAACCTATCGTGAAGGCGGTTGGGTCTTCCTTGCCAAAACTCAATTTTCGATGGTTCTACTAAGTAACCTCCCCAGTTTTTTGGTCGAGGAATAGGTTTATCTTTATAGTAATTGGTTAACTCCATTACTTTTTGCTCCAACTCTTGTCGTGATGAAATTGTTGAGCTTTGAGCCGAAGCCCATGCTCCAATTTGACTTTCTCTTGGACGATTATTAAAATAAATATCCGAATCAACAGGGCTAACTTTTTGCACAATACCCTCCACCCTAATTTGTCGCTCAACTTCTACCCAAAAAAAATTCAATGCTACTTTATTATTAAACGCAATATCTTGTGCTTTTCGGCTGTCATAATTAGTATAAAAAACAAAGCCTTTTTCAGAAATATCACGCATATAAACCAAGCGAACAGAGGGTTGTAAATCTTTACCCACAGTAGCAACAGACATTGCATAAGGATCTAAAATTTGAGCATTTACAGCCTCTTCAAACCAAACTTGAAATTGGGTAAAAGGATTTTTATTAATATGATTTTCATCTAATAATTTTCCTGCAAAATCTCTTCGTATAGAATTGATATAGTTTTTAAGTTCTTCCATTTTCATTTTTCAGTAGAACAAATTTAACAAATAATATGGCTGATATTTAATAAAAATTGTGTTAATTTACCTTAAAGTTTAAACCATTTAATTATGATTTTAAATCCCTTAAACTATAAAATAGCCGATTTGAATAATTTAACTCCCGAAAAAGGTGTTTTGTTAATTGCAGAGCCTTTTATGGTTGATAGTTATTTTAAACGTGCTGTTGTTCTTCTTACAAGTTATTCTGAAAAAGAAGTTTTTGGTTGCATCCTCAACAAACCACTCAAAACAACACTTTGTGACATCATCCCCAATGAATTTGAAAATTTTGATGTTCCTATTTATTTAGGTGGCCCTGTTGACTCTTCCTCGCTGTTTTTTATTCATACATTAGGCAATTTATTAGAGGATAGCAAGCATATTTCTGGAAATATTTTTTGGGGTGGCAACTTCGAGCAATTAAAAATAATGATAAACAATAACGAGGTGGATAAATCTCAAATTATGTTTTTTATGGGTTATTCAGGTTGGAGTGTTGCCCAACTCAATGCTGAAATAAAAGAAGATTCTTGGTTAATTTCAACTATTAACACACCTATTTTCAATAAAAAAACCCTTTGGTATAAAGTACTCCAAAAAAAAGGTGGAAAATATGCCATGCTTTCTAATTTCCCTGAGAATCCAACTTTAAATTAACTAAATTAACTTGAAAAATCTTTTAGTACTATTTTTCTTCTTTTTTATATACGCTTCTCTTGTTGCTCAAGATGATGAATATATAATTGAAGACCCTTCAAAAAAAGGAGTACCCCCTACTTTTGATAAAACCCAAATTTCCAATCCCGATTATACCAACTATTTTTTGATGCCTACAGCTTTTACGTTAAAGAAAAAAGAAATTAGACTTGCTTCAACCGATTTAATTTTTGCTAAAGGTAGTTATGGTTTATCCGATAGAACAACCGTATCAGTTAACATTTCAGCCCTTACCATGTTAACCTTGGGATTAAAACATAGTATAAAAGTTTCGGAAGACATTACTATTGCAGGATCGATATCGGGTGGGCAGTTATTATATATAAGTCCTGATACCATGTCATTTATTGGAGGTGCCAATTTGTTAGTTTCATTTGGAGATATTCAAAACAATTTTTCTGCTGGAGTTGGACTGTTTTATATGTATAGCAATTTTGATTTTATTGATGAAGATAGAGAAATCACTTTTTTTCATTTTTTTATTGGTGCTCAACGTCAAATCAGCAAAAGATTATATTTAGTTATTGATGGTATCTATTTCCCAACTTACCAAGTATATACAGGTGGTGTTGGCATAAAATTAACTTTAGGTAAAAAGATATCGTTAGGTTTTGGCTTTATGCCAATTGCGTGGAATGATGTTACAACAAATTCAGGTGTTAAATTACAACCTGTAACAATCCCTCTAATTTCGTTTAAAATATTACTAAACAAAAATAGAAATTAGTTCTTTGCTGTTTTTTTTGAAATAAATAACAAGCCAAAAAAAGTTAATAATCCATTAACTATTAAAATCTCAAAGCCAAATTTGTAGCCATTAAATAATGTTTCTGAATTTAAATTTATCAAAAAACTAACTATCGGAGCAAGAATACAAACAAAAGGAACTAAATGATCTTTTACTTTAAATTTGAGTAATAATCCAAACGAGTACAATCCAAGTAGTGGTCCATAAGTATATCCAGCGGCTTTGAACAGTGAGCTGATAACACTTTCATCATTCAACGCATTAAAAATTAAGATAACTACAAACAAAACAATAGAAACGAGTACATGAACTTGTTTTCTAATTTTCTTTCCATTTTCATTTCGTTGAATATTTAAAAAATCTACACAAACTGAAGTTGTGAGCGAAGTAAGTGCGGAATCAGCACTTGAATAAGCTGCTGCGATTAACCCTAAAATAAAAAACACGCCTGCAAAAACAGAAAGATGTTGTGTTGCAATTATAGGAAATAAATGGTCTGTTTTTTCCGGAACGACAATGTTCATTTGTTGAGCATAAATAAACAACAATGCCCCTAACACTAAAAAAATAAGATTAACAAAAATCAACACGACACTGAATGAAAACATATTTTTTTGTGCTTCGCCAATATTTTTACAACTCAAGTTTTTTTGCATCATGTCTTGATCCAATCCAGTCATTACAATGGCAATAAAAATTCCGCTCAAAAATTGTTTGATAAAATATTTATCGTCATTCACATTTTCAAAAAAGAAAATTTGACTGTAGGAACTACTTTTAATTTCAGCAATCAATCCCGAAAATGACAAATCGAGTGCAGAACTTATCGAATAAATTGAAATCCCTACTGCAATTAACATAAACAAAGTTTGGAAGGAATCTGTCCAAACAATGGTTTTGATGCCTCCTTTGTTGGTATAAAGCCAAATTAACAGAATGGTAATAGCAACGGTAACAAAAAAAGGAATTTTCCACGCATCAAAAATTAAAAGTTGCATTACAGAAGCCACCAAAAACAATCGAAATGAAGCTCCTACTACTCTTGATAAAAGAAAGAAAGAAGCTCCTGTTTTGTATGCATAAAAACCAAACCTATCTTCCAAATAAGAATAAATAGAAGTAAGTTGCATACGATAATATAATGGCATCAGGACAGTTGCAATAATCACATACCCAAAAAAGTAACCGAAAACCACTTGCATATATGAAAATCCGCTTACACCAACCCAACCAGGAATAGAAATAAATGTAACCCCTGAAAGTGATGCACCTATCATTCCGAAAGCAACCAAATACCAAGGCGATTGTTTTGAGCCAATAAAAAAAGCATCATTATTGTCCGCTCCTTTTGTTGTAAAATAGGAGATCAACACCAACAACAAAAAATAACCTACAATAAAACCAACTACTACAAAAGGATTCATTTTTATAAATTTATTATCTGTAGCAAAAGTGCATAAAATTATTGAACCACTATGTTTGCATAAAACGAATGATTCACAATGAAATGTTTATAGCTAATTGATACGTTTATTATAAACTTAACCCAAGTTGCAGCTAATTAACCCGAACTTCCTTTATTTAAAGCATATTGGTAATTTTTAATTTCCAGTTTGTGTACTACGGATTTTTTTGTAAAAGGTTGTTTTTTTATTTTTAGGGTGGTG
>JAHYJH010000177.1 GCA_019429185.1 Vicingaceae bacterium | reverse complement strand
TACTCGCTTACTAACTGTAATTTGTAATGCTCGTCTCATTTTTTACCGCAAAAAAAAAGAAAAATGCAAACCTATTATCAAGCAGACAATATATTTATCGACAGGCAATTGTTAATCAATGCACTAGCGTAATCAAATCTTCATCGGAAAAACAAATAGAATGTTGACCATTTCTTCCCAATCTTGGGTGCAGAGAATTATCAGTAATTCTGAATCTTGGTATTGCTATATTATACTCTTTTATAAATGCCATATTTCTGTTTCTTATTTTGAGTTTCGAGTTTTATAAACTTCAAACTCTAAACTCTAAACTTTTTTAACTCATAATCCAAGTTCTCTTCCAATGTTGTTTTTAAGTATTTCGGATGTTCCTCCGCCAATCAACGTAAATCGGGCATCACGTAAATAGCGTTGCAACGGATATTCAGTTGCGTAACCATAAGATGCTAAAACCCTTGAAGCTTGGTCGCAAATGGAGTTGGCACATTCGGATGCATACAATTTTGCAATCATCGATTCTTTGTGTCTTGGCAAGTTTTTATCGCTTAAATAAGCTGCATAAAACACATAATGTTTAGCGGTTTGTAATTGAACTTCCATATCAGCAAACTTCATTTGAATGGCTTGAAATTTTCCAATGGGTTTTCCAAACTGAACACGTTCTTTGGCATATTTTAGGGCATCTTCGAAAGCTGCTGTAGCAACGCCAATAGAAAGTGCTGCTGTCATGATTCTGATTTCTGCCAATATTTCCATTAAACAATTGGTTCCTCCACCAATTTCACCTAATAAGTAGTTTTTTGGAAGTATCACATTATCAAAAGCCACTTCGCTTGTAACTGAGCCACAAGCACCTAATTTGTCTATTTTTTTTCCAACGGTAACTCCTTTCAAATTTGATGGAACAAAAAAGATGGATAATTTATCATGGTTGTCGGTTTTTGCTAAAACAGTAAAAAAGTTGGCAACTGGTGCAGATGTAACCCAAGTTTTTTGTCCGCTCAATAAAAAATGGTCGTTTTTTACCAAAACTTTAGTTTGAATGGCAAACAAATCACTTCCGGCATTGGGTTCAGTCATACAAATTGCCCCAATTTCTTCTCCTTTTAAAGCAGCTTCAAAGTGTTTTTTAACCTTCTCATCACCAAATCGAAATAAAAAATAAGTTGCCATTAACGATTGCATGGTACAAGCTGCAGCCAACGACATCGAACCTCTAGAAAGCTCAATCACCGCCAAACAGTAGGAAAGAATATCCATGTCAGTGCCACCAACACTTTCCGGGTAACGCATTCCGAAAAAACCTAATTCTCCAACTTCTTTAAAAAGTTCGGTTGGAAATTCAGCATTTTCATCAATAGCTGCTGCTTGAGGCATAACTCTTCTATCAACAAAATCCTTAAAAGTTTGTTGAACTGATTTTTGTATGTCGTTTAATTCAAAGTCCATTTTACTAGTTTAAACTCTTAACTAATCAGCAATAACTGCTGTAGCCTCAATTTCTATTAATGCTGGGTGGTCTAATAAATCCACCACGAAAATCATACTCATACAAGGGTAATGTTTTCCCATGATGCTTTTCCATATTGTTCCAAGTTCTCCTCTAGTCGCTAAATATTGAGCCCTGTCTTTACAGAAACAGGTCATTTTGCAGATGTCTGTGGGTTTTCCACCAGCTTTTTCAACGATTGTAACAATATTTTTTAATGCTTGTTCAAATTGAGGAACCAATTTATCGCTCGCAAACTTTTCTTCGGCACTCCAACCTACTTGTCCAGCCAAAAAAAGTGTTCTTCCTTTTGCAGCTAATATTCCATTGGAATATCCTTTCGGAGTTGGCCAGCCTTCTGGTAATATTGTTTTGTGTTTATTCATTTTAGTTTAGAGTTTAGAGTTTGGAGTTTAGGGTTTAGAGTTTCTAAATAACAGGAAACTCTAAACACTAAACTAGTAACTATTTTAATCCATATTCATTAACCGCTTGTTCTTTTGTAATCACTTCATTTCTTAAGTCCCATTTTACCGCTTCTCTATCTCTATCTTTAGGATTTCCATATCCACCACCGCCACCGGCAACTTGTTTATATACTGTTCCATTTGGAATTCCTTCAACAATGTCTTTACTCATGGGTACGTGTTCTTTTCCATCGGGATAAGTTAAAGTGATGCTATTCAACACACTTCCTTTTCCACCAAAAAGACCATAATTTGGTTCCATATCTCCATCGCCAAACACCACCATTTTTGTATTATCCCCACCTATTTTTATAATGGTTTCAATTCCTAATCCTCCTCTCCATTTTCCAACTCCACCAGAGTTGGTGAGGTATTCGTGTTTTAAAATGAGATGTGGAGTTTGTTGCTCGTACATTTCATAATCTTGGTCTAATAATCCACCAGAAGCGTCAATCATTCCAATATGGTCGTAACCATCATCTCCTTCTAAAGCTCCTGAACCTCCTTTTAACCCCATAAAACAGATGTCAACATATTTCTCATTTGTTCTTGGATGGTCTCCGGTAAACAAAGAACATAATAAATGATTCCAACCTGCTGTAACTCTACCAGGCATTGCTGGTCCTAATGCTTTAAAAATTGAATCTGCAACTTGTGGACATAAATGATTTCCAAAAGTTGTTGCTTTAGGATAGGAAGCATTTAAAATAGTTCCTTCGGGTACGATATATGTTAGTGGTCGAATCATTCCTTGATTGTGAGGAATGTTGGGATTAACCATTTGCAAAAATGTTAAGGTAATTGCAGAACAAGAAGAGGTGTAAGTTCCGTTTACAAAGCCGTTGGTTTGAGGAGAACTTTCAGAAAAATCAAAAATTATTTCTTCATCTTTAACAGTGATGATGGCTTTAATTTCAAAGGTTGAACCTGGATGTTTTCCATCATAATACACCATGCTGCTACCTTCATATTTTCCGTTGGGTACTGAAGCAATTTCTGTTCGCATCATGGTTTCGGTGCTGTTAAAAAGTTCTTTTTTATGAGCTTCATAACACGCTATTCCGTATTTACTAACTAGTGCATTTAATCTTCTTTCACCCAAACTACAAGCCCCAATTTGAGCTTTAATATCTTCCTGAACCATGGTTAGTCGGATGTTGGCAAAAATCAAGTTCCAAACATCTTCCCTAAATTTTCCTTTTTCATACAATTTAACTGCTGGAATTCTCAAGGCTTCTTGCCAAACTTCTGTGGCATTTGGATTGTATCCTCCCTGAACAGCCCCGCCAATATCTGCCTGGTGACCTTTTGCTGCCGACCAACCAATTAATGTTCCTTCACAAAAAATGGGTTTGAAAATAGCCACATCATTATTTTGATTACCCATCGAGAATACATCGTTGTGAATAATCACATCACCTTCAAAAATATTTTCGCCATATTGGTCTAAAATAACCTTACAAACAGGCCCTAACGAAAAACTTAAAATTGGAAGGTTCTCGGTTTGTTCCAACATATTTCCTTCGGCATCATACAATCCTGTAACGAAATCTTTTGCTTCGCACAAAATTGGGGAACGTGTCGTTTTGGTTAATGAAATACTCATTTCATCGGTTATCGACTTAAACGCTCGTTGAAAGATGCTCAATAATATTTTATCTATCTTAATCATTAGTTTAGAGTTGCGAGTTTAGAGTTGACAAGGGGACATGTCCCCTTGTTGTTGTTTCGAGTTTAAACTTATTAAACCCCTCCGGCATTAAAATTTTGTTATAAACAATAAAAGCTCCGCCAATTCCTGTTTCGCAGTTGTAGCTTTCACCTAAAAAAACAGTGGTATTTACTTGTTCGATAATGGCTGGTCCATTTATTTTAAAATTGCTGTTTAAGATGTCGCCATCGTAAACAGGAACTTCCTGCATTTCATTTTTTTCGGGTACATAAGCCATTCTTCTTCCTTTCAAAGCTTCTTGTAATGTATTAGCTGATTAGTTTCACTACGTTGTTCCCTATTTTCATTCTTTTTCTTACGAAATGGAGCGTAGCGAAATGAAGTAAGAAAAAGAATGAAACCTTGTTTATATTTGTTAATCTAAAAAACAAAAATATGC
>JAHYJH010000176.1 GCA_019429185.1 Vicingaceae bacterium | reverse complement strand
TATTTGTAATCAGTGGCAAAAATATTTTTTTATCTATATATTCCTTCTTTTATTTCTATGCCACAGATTACGATAATTTTCGCTGATTTGCTTCGCTGATTAAATTTTTATTCATCCATCTATTAATCACTAATATCAAAAAAGAACAAACAAATAATAAATGTGATAAATAAAAAAGTGTGCGTTTGCCCTGTTAATATACTCAACGTTAGAAAATATAGAGGATTTATTGTAACTTTATTTTTTTTAAACACACTATTATGAAAAATATATTTATTGCTACGTTATTTATCTTATTGACTTATAATTTAAAAGCACAACAAGGTTGGTTTATTTCTGAAAAACAACCCATGCCTATGGCTGTGGCAAATAATGCGGTTACAGGTGCGAAATTTAATGGCAATAGCTATGTTTATTCTTTTGGAGGGATAGATTCTACCAAAATTTGGTCGGGGATAACCAAAAAATCATTTCGATATGATGCTGTCAATGACTTATGGATTACCTTACCTGATTTACCCGATACGTTAGGAAAAATAGCGTCTGGGGCATCAACCATAGACAGTATCATTTATATTATCGGAGGTTATTATGTTTTTGCGAATAACAATGAAATTTCATCAAACAGAGTACACCGATTTAATACACGAACAAATACCTATTTAACAGATGGAATGCCTATTCCTGTTGCTATTGACGACCATGTGCAAGCAGTTTATAAAGACAGTTTAATCTTTGTTGTTACAGGTTGGAGCAACACCACCAATGTTCCTAATGTTCAAATTTATGATCCTGCAAACGATAATTGGTTAACGGGAACAGCAACACCAAATAATGTTACTTACAAAGCATTTGGAGCAACAGGAACTATTTTAGGAGACACCATCTATTACCATGGTGGGGCTAGTAATGGATTTAATTTTCCGATACAAAGCACATTAAGAAAAGGATACATCAATCCTTTAAATCCTACACAAATAACTTGGTTTACAACCACAACATCATTTTTTACCTATCGAGCAGTTTCATTTCCTTTTGGTACTAATGAGATTTGTTTTTTAGGAGGTTCAGCTACAACCTATAATTTTAATGGAATTGCTTACAATGGAAGTGGAGGTGTTTCTCCAAGAAATAAATTATCTACTTATTATGTAACAACTAATCAATTTAACGATTCATTACCTCTTTTTGATTATATGAGTTTAACACCTTATCAAGGTACTATTCCAATGGATTTAAGAGGAGGATGGTTAATTTATAATATAATATATTTATGTGGAGGAATGTTAGATAATCAAGTCGTTTCTAACAAAACCTTTTCTATGGAGTATAATGTTTTAGAGTCTATTGAGGAAAAGAATAACACTATTTTATTTAAAACCTTTCCTAATCCATCAACTAATAATGTGAAAATTGTTTTTGAAGATACGGAAATGAAAAATCTCGAATTTTTCGATTTGAATGGGAAAATTGTTTTCCAGCAAACAAGTACCAATTTAGAAGAAAATTTAGATGTAAGTGCTTTTCCTAAAGGCTTTTATTTGTTAAAAATAATGGCTAATAACAAAATAGGAACGCAAAAAATTGTGGTAGAGTAGAATAAAATAAAATCCTAACAGGTTTCAGAAACCTGTTAGGATTAATTTTTTATCATTTATTTCAAGTACCTGAAATCTTGGTTGTTTTTAATTTGTTGTAATGCTTCATAAATCAATTTAATTACATTTTCAACATCATCTCTATGCACCATTTCAACGGTAGTGTGCATATAACGCAACGGCAAGGAAATAAGTGCTGAAGCAACTCCACCTGTTGCATACGCAAACGCATCGGTATCTGTTCCTGTAGCTCTAGAAGCTGCAGCTAATTGGTAAGGAATTTTATTTTTTTTAGCTGTTTCTTTAATCAATTTTAATAAATTATTTTGAACTGCTGGTCCAACCGTCAATACAGGTCCTTTTCCCGCATGGTTATCACCATTTTCAATTTTGTTAATCATAGGTGTTTGGGTATCATGGCAAACATCTGTAACAATAGCCACATTAGGTTTTATATTTTGCACCATCATTTCGGCTCCACGCAACCCCACTTCTTCTTGAACAGAATTGGTAATGTATAATCCAAAAGGCAATTTTACGTTGTTTTCTTTCAATAGACGAGCAACTTCTGCTATCATAAACCCGCCAACACGATTATCTAAGGCACGACCAACAAAATATTTTTTGTTAAGCACCATAAATTCATCTTCATAGGTAATTACATCACCAACCGCAATGCCTAATTTTTCAACTTCTTCTTTTGTAGTGCAGCCACAATCTAAAAAAATGTTGTTGAGTTGAGGGGCTTCTTCTTTTCCGTCTTTACGTGTGTGAATAGCGGGCCAACCAAAAACAGCTCTAACAATTCCATTTTCAGTATGGATATTTACTCGCTTGGAAGGAGCAATTTGATGATCAGAACCACCATTTCTTCGTAAATAAATAAATCCTTTTTCATTGATATAATGCACAAACCACGAAATTTCATCCGCATGAGCTTCTATCACAACTTTGTAAGTAGCTTTAGGATTGATAACCGCAGCTACTGAGCCATACGTATCTACAAAATATTCATCTACATAAGGTTTAATATAATCTAACCACATTTTTTGACCAGCTGATTCAAAGCCAGTTGGAGCTGGATTATTGATGTAATTTTCTAAAAATTTTATTGATTTTGGTGTTAAAATAGATTTTGTTGCCATACTAATTTAGATTGAAATTAATGTTTGTATTTTGAACTTTAGTTGGCAAAACTACTCCTTTTTAAGTAAAAACACTACTTTTGAAACGTATGAATTCAGACATAAAATACATGTTTCGTTGCCTTGAGTTGGCAAAGAATGGATTAGGAAATGTGGCTCCTAACCCAATGGTTGGTTGTGTGGTTGTTTATGAAAATAAAATAATTGGCGAAGGTTATCATCAACAATTTGGAGAGGCTCACGCTGAAGTAAATGCCATAAATGCAGTAAAAAATAAAGAGTTGCTTTCTCAAAGTACTTTGTATGTTAATTTAGAGCCTTGTGCTCATTTCGGAAAAACTCCCCCATGTGCCGATTTAATTATCAAAAACAACATCAAAAAAGTGGTAATTGGTTGTTTGGATACTTATTCTGAAGTTGCTGGAAAGGGAATTGAACGACTAAAAAATGCAGGAGTTGAAGTTGTTGTTGGTGTGTTGGAAAGGGAAAGTTTGGAGCTAAACAAGCGATTTTTTACGTTTCACAATAAAAAAAGACCCTACATTATACTGAAATGGGCTGAAACTAAAGATGGTTTTATAGATGTGCTTCGTCATTGTGAGGAAAGAAGTAATCTGCAAAAAAAACAAACAGATTGCTTCGTTCTATTGCACTCCACTCGCAATGACGTTAATAATTGGATTACTTCTCCCCTATCTAAAAAATTAGTGCATAAATGGCGAAGTGAAGAAGTTGCTATTATGGTTGGAACAAACACAGCTCTGAATGATAATCCTCAACTGAATGTACGTGAATGGACGGGTAAAAACCCTATTAGAATTGTGTTAGATTTAAAGTTGCGACTACCAAAAGGACTTCATTTGTTTGATAAAACTATTTCTACCTTAGTTTTCAACTACAAAGATGATAAAACAGAAAAAAATTTAGAATATATAAAATTAGATGCTTCAAAAAATTTAATTAGTCAATGTTTAGAAAAACTTTATGATAGAAATATTCAATCGGTAATTATTGAAGGAGGAACAATGCTACTGCAAAGTTTTATTACCGAAAATGTTTGGGATGAAGCTCGGGTTTTTATTGGGAATAAGTATTTTGAAAAAGGATTGAAAGCTCCTAATATGAAACTACGTCCTTCTTTCACTGAAAAAATAAGTGATGATGTTTTATTGATTTTTGAAAACAACGATTAACAACTTATATTTAGGGTTTGCTGAGAAAGTCATTTTAATTACTTAATTAACACTTATTCAGTTAATTATGTTAATAACTTGAGGGTATTAAACTGGGGTAAATGCAAGGTTTTCTTTAATTTTAAAGAAAAAAG
>JAHYJH010000175.1 GCA_019429185.1 Vicingaceae bacterium | reverse complement strand
ATTTTTGTTTTTTAGATTAACAAATATAAACAAGGTTTCATTCTTTTTCTTACTTCATTTCGCTACGCTCCATTTCGTAAGAAAAAGAATGAAAATAGGGAACAACGTAGTGAAACTAATCAAATAATTATGAATGTATTGGCAATTACCTTTATTCCACTCCATCCAATCCTCAATATTTTACTTCTAATAGAGACTTGAAAATAGATATTAGAAATAATTGGGCTTTATATCAATCTGCACCATCTTATGAAGCAGTAGATAACAACTTTGAAATTACCTTACACGCTCATAACTATCCAATAACCGTTAAATCTAATCTACAAAATTTTTATGGATATCCTCTTATTCCTTTAACAAAAGTACTGTATCCCAACTGTACTGAGGAATATAATTACAGTAGTTCTATTTATTATACTGATAAATTTTATGATTTATTAACTAATAATATTGATTCAGTTGTGATAACTGATACTGCAATAACTTCCTTTATTATCAACTTTGACATTTTCGTAGGCATCAACGAATTTAACCAAACATCGCCAAGTTGGAAAATACAACCCAACCCTGCTAATGATAAAATCACTATAGGAAACCTACAAAATTTTAATGGAAGGTTAGAAATTTTAAATATTTTAGGAGAAATTGTTTTCGCTCACAAAATTTATGCTGTTGAGAATGCTACTATATCTATTAATCAATTAAAAAATGGGGTTTATTTCATTCGCTATTACGATAACGAAACAAAAACCTACTCTACTAATAAATTGATTAAAAATTAACCCCCCTCAAAATAGGCATTTTTAAAAGCCAATAAGCACAACACCATCCACCTCATTTTAGTTTTTGCGTGTATTTCCCCTAATGAATAAATATAAAAAACTAATTTTGTGCAATTATGAGTTTAGAATTAGAAATAGAAAAAAGAAGAACATTTGGGATTATTAGCCACCCTGATGCTGGAAAAACAACTTTAACCGAAAAGTTATTGTTGTTTGGTGGTGCAATTCAATCTGCAGGAGCGGTTAAATCCAATAAAATTAAAAAAACTGCCACCTCCGATTTTATGGAAATTGAAAAACAACGGGGAATTTCCGTAGCAACTTCCGTAATGGCATTTAATTATAAAGACACTAAAATCAATATATTAGACACACCTGGTCACAAAGATTTTGCTGAAGATACTTACCGAACATTAACTGCAGTAGATAGTGTTATTTTGGTTATTGACTGTGCAAACGGAGTGGAAGCTCAAACAAAAAAACTGATGGAAGTATGCCGTATGCGTAGCACACCAGTTATTGTTTTCATCAATAAAATGGACAGAGAAGGTCAAAATCCATTTGATTTATTAGATGAAATTGAATCCGTATTAAAAATAAAAGTACGTCCGCTAAGTTGGCCTATTTCTATTGGAGCAACATTCAAAGGTGTTTATAATATCTATGAAAAAAACCTGAATTTATATGATGGTAATAAAACAAAAATAGAACGTAATTTAGTTTCCATAACCGATTTAAACGACCCATTATTGGACGAACAAATTGGCGAATACGCATCAAAACTTCGTGAGGATATTGAATTAATTGAAGGCGTTTATGATGCTTTTGACAAAAAAAAATATAGCAATGGAGAATTAGCTCCCGTATTTTTCGGAAGTGCGTTGAACAACTTTGGAGTTCAAGAATTATTAGATACTTTTATTGAAATTGCTCCTAGCCCAAAAGGGAGAGAAACCAACGTGCGTGTGGTAGAAGCAAACGAACCTAATTTCACTGGGTTTATTTTTAAAATTCATGCCAATTTAGATCCAAAACACAGAGATAGAATTGCATTTTTACGCATTTGCTCTGGAAAATTTGAGCGAAATAAATTTTACTATAATGTAGCCACCGACAAAAAACTGCGTTTTAACAATCCAACGAGTTTCATGGCTCAAGACAAAAGTGTAATTGACGAAGCCTTCCCGGGTGATGTGGTTGGTTTGTATGATGCTGGAAATTTTAAAATAGGCGACACCTTAACTGAAGGTGAAAAATTAGAATTTAAAGGAATTCCTAGTTTTTCTCCCGAAATTTTCAAAGAGTTAATTAATAAAGACCCTATGAAAACAAAACAGTTGGAAAAAGGCATTCAACAACTTACTGATGAGGGAGTTGCTCAATTATTTATTCAACAACCAGGAAACAGAAAAATTGTTGGAACAGTTGGCGAATTGCAGTTTGAAGTAATTCAACATCGTTTAAAACACGAATATGGAGCTTCGGCTGAATTTGAAGCAAAAAACCTACATAAAGCCTGTTGGATGACTTCTGATAATGAAGCAAAGTTGGATGAATTTAAACTCCGAAAAAGTCAAAATGTAGCCATAGATAAAGATGGTAATGATGTTTTTTTAGCTCAAACAGCATTTTTATTACAATCTGCTCAGAATGATTATCCCGAAATTAAGTTTCATACTACATCCGAATTTAAAAGAAGCCAATTAATATGAAAATGTATCAATTTATCAATTTGAAAATTTAACTCATAAACTTTCTAACCTGAGTTCGGGATAACGACAAAGTTTCTGTATTTTGTCACATTGAGTGTCCCGCACTATTGCGGGATGTATCGAAATGGGCAAAATACTTTGTTCTCGATACAAAAATCTAATAGATTTTTACTCGAACTGACAGTATTTTGCTTAACCCGAACTCAGGTTTCTAAACTTTCTAAACTTCCCCCTTGCTGGTGTGAGTTTAGTATAGCGTAACTCGTTCCTTTTATAAAAAACCTTGAATAACAAACTTGCAGCAGCTTTGAGGGAAGAAGAAGTAACAGAAAATGCTTAAACTGTTCTATAAAGATTACTCGCATTTACTTTTCCAATAGGCTACGTCTTTCTTTAATTCCATTATGCGTTCTTCGTACTGCTGCACCAATTTATCCGAAAGTTGGTTAATTGTACCTCTAAAAGAGTCAGCAATAGTCGTACCACCAGCTTGTTGATGGTTATTTTGTTGAATTCGTTCAGGAAAAAAATCGAAAACAGGTTTATTAAAAAGTTGAGCCATTTTATCAATAAAAATTATATCTGGATAGCTTTTATCTGCTTCGTACCTGCGATAGGTCGATTCCGAAACACCCAATGCCTCAGCTACTTGTTGTGAACTCAATCCTTTTTCGGTTCTAAAGCTTTTTATTTTACTTCCTATTTGCATAACATATTGAGAATAAAAATGTTTTGATTATACTTTTCCTGTTTTCAGCGTTGCAACACCCTAAAAATTTTCGTTGATTATCTGGCATAATTCGGATTGTTCGTTACTCATATTAAGTAATATCTTTTTAGTTTGTTTTGACTCAGGTAAAGTATAATTTAGTTGATATATATTATGAGTTAACTCGGCAGCTTTTCTTAGCGAGAGTGTTGATTTGGCTTGATACAATACACGTTCAAGTTCTTTATAAATGCAATAAGCTGTAAAGGAGATGCATATATGAGCTTCTATACGGTTGCGTAATCTATGATAAATGGGGCGTATCCTCAAATCTGTTTTGGACATTCTAAAAGCCTTTTCTATATGCCATAGGTTTTTGTAATTATCTAAAACCTGCTGATTTGTGAGTTTGGTATTTGTAACGTATCCTTTTAATCCATCCCAAGTATCGTCATTTTTGTACTTCTCATAGTCAATTTCGATAGAGATTTCTCCTGTTAATTTTAAATACTTGTTATAACCTCTATTATTGATGGATGATTTTGTTAGTTTCCCTGATTTAATTTGCTTTTCCAAGCGAGTTAATCCTCGTTTGCGATTATAAGCATCTTTGGTTGCACGATTTTTTGAATATTGTACAATTAATCTTTTATTTTCATTCTTATAGAAACTTTTGATTGTGCCATCAAGAAATCTCTCTCCGAAAATTTGTGTTTTTATGTTTTCAGATTCGCTTTTTAATCTTGCTCCGATAATATATTCATAAACTGATTAGTTTCACTACGTTGTTCCCTATTTTCATTCTTTTTCTTACGAAATGGAGCGTAGCGAAATGAAGTAAGAAAAAGAATGAAACCTTGTTTATATTTGTTAATCTAAAAAACAAAAA